>JALZUY010000125.1 GCA_023301395.1 Nonlabens sp. | reverse complement strand
TTATTGAGGCAGATGCTAAGTATGTTACAGATACCAAGCGCGGTACAACATTAGATAAAAATGGTGTGCATATTAACACTTGTGAACATGTTCTTGCGGCGTTAGTAGGTTTAGAAATAGACAATTGTTTAGTAGAGATTGATAGCAGTGAACCACCTATTATGGACGGTTCTTCTAAATATTTTATTGAAGCGATTGAGAAAGCTGGAGTTGCTACTCTAGATGATAATCGTAAAGAATATGTTGTAAAAGATGTGATATCCTATCGTGATGAAGAAACTGGAAGTGAAATCATCCTCATGCCATCAGATTCATACCAAGTAACAACTATGGTAGATTTTGGCACCAAGGTACTTGGTACTCAGAATGCTACTTTAGATAGATTATCAGATTTCAAAAAAGAAATATCAGAATCTAGGACGTTTAGTTTCTTACATGAAATTGAAATGTTACTAGAACATGGATTAATTAAAGGTGGTGATTTAAATAATGCTATAGTTTATGTAGACAAGGAGTTATCTCCTAAGACTATGGAGAATCTTAAAAAGGCATTTAATAAAGATAACGTATCTGTAAAGCCTAATGGAATTCTAGACAACCTAACATTGCATTACCCTAATGAAGCAGCAAGACATAAGTTACTCGATGTAATAGGTGATTTAGCACTAGTAGGAACAAGAATAAGAGGTAAGGTTATAGCAAACAAACCAGGACATTTTGTGAACACTCAGTTTGCAAAGAAATTATCGAAACTTATTAAGCTAGAGGCTCGTAATAACGTACCTCAAGTAGATTTAAGTCAAGAACCACTAATGGATGTAGTTAAGATTATGGAAGTCTTACCACATAGACCACCGTTCCTTTTAATTGATAAGATCTTCGAATTGTCATCGACTCACGTAATCGGTTTGAAGAACGTGACTATGAACGAGCAGTTCTTTAATGGACACTTTCCAGGAGCACCAGTTATGCCTGGAGTGCTTATTGTAGAGGCTATGGCTCAAACAGGTGGTATTTTAGTATTAAGTACTGTTCCAGATCCAGAAAATTATTTGACGTTCTTCATGAAAATGGATAATGTGAAATTCAAGCGTAAAGTCTCACCAGGAGATACGCTCATATTTAAATGCGATTTAATTTCTCCTATAAGAAGAGGAATATGTCACATGCAGGCTTATGCTTATGCAAACGGTATCCTTTGTGCCGAGGCTGAGTTAATGGCACAAATCTCAAAAGTTAAATAATGAATCAACCACTAGCATACGTACATCCAGGAGCAAAAATTGCAAAGAATGTAGTTATAGAACCTTTTACTACCATTCATAATGATGTGGTCATAGGAGAAGGAACCTGGATAGGATCAAACGTGACTATCATGGAAGGTGCTCGTATAGGTAAAAATGTGAGTATTTTTCCAGGAGCTGTTATTAGTGCGATTCCTCAGGATAAGAAATTTGAAGATGAAGACACAACTACTGTAATAGGAGATAATACGACTATTAGAGAATGTGTTACTATTAATCGTGGGACCTCTGACCGTATGAAAACGGTTATAGGAAAGAATTGCTGGATCATGGCTTATTGTCATATTGCACATGATTGTGTAGTAGGTGATAACTGTATTTTTTCTAATAATAGTACACTTGCAGGACACATCACAGTAGGTGATCATGTAGTACTTGCGGGAATGGCAGCAGTTCAACAATTTTGTCAAATAGGAAGTCATGCCTTTGTTACTGGTGGATCACTAGTAAGAAAAGATGTGCCGCCATTTGTAAAAGCTGGTCGTGAACCATTAAGTTATGTAGGTATCAATTCAGTAGGATTGAGAAGACGTGGTTTTGAATTAGAAAAAATTAGAGAGATTCAAGATATTTATAGAATCCTTTATCAAAAGAATTACAACGTTTCTCAAGCGGTTCAAATTATAGAAGCAGAGATGAGCGCTACAAACGAGCGTGATGAAATCATAGAATTTATTAAAAACTCAAAGCGAGGTATCATGAGAGGATACGTCACTAGTAACTAAAAAGATATGGCAAGTACAAGCGACATTAGAAAAGGATTATGTATACGATACAGTAATGACATTTATAAGATAACAGAGTTTATGCACGTGAAGCCAGGTAAAGGGCCAGCATTTGTAAGAACTAAACTTAAAAGTGTTACCACAGGAAAGGTAATAGATAACACATTTAGTGCAGGTCACAAGATTGAAGAGATACGTGTAGAAACACATTCTTTCCAGTTTTTATATAATGATGGAGAAGGATACCACTTCATGAATACATCTACATACGATCAGATTGTACTACAAGAATCTGTTCTTGATGCACCAGATTTGTTAAAAGAAGAAGAGATTGTAAAAATCCAAATCAATACTGAGGATGATTCACCACTTTCTGTAGACATGCCTCAATATGTAATACTGGAAGTAACAGCTACTGAGCCTGGATTGAAAGGTAACACAGCTACAAATGCTTCTAAACCTGCAACGGTTGAAACTGGAGCACTAGTAAACGTTCCTTTATTCATTAATGAAGGTGATTTAATACGTATTGATACAGAAAAAGGCGCTTATCAAGAACGCATTAAAAAGTAAATGAAGTTTTCTCAAACACATCGTTTAAAAGAAATTGCTGCACTCATTAATTGTGAATATGTGGGCGATGATCAGTTTCCAGTGACTGGCATGAATGAAATTCATGTCGTGACATCTGGTGACATTGTGTTTGTGGATCATCCTAAATACTATGATAAGGCACTAGAAAGTGATGCCACCATCGTTTTAATTAACAAAGAAGTGGATTGTCCAGCTGGTAAAGCACTACTTATTTCAGATGATCCATTTAGAGACTTTAATAAATTAACGCAACATTTTGCTCCTTTTAACGCTTTTGCGAAAGCGAATACAAACCCACCAAAAGTAGGAGAAGGAACAATAGTTCAACCTAATGTATTTTTAGGTAATGATGTTGTTGTAGGAACAAATTGTGTAATTCATAGTAACGTATCCATCAATGATCGATGCGTTATTGGTAACAACGTAACGATTCACTCTGGAACAGTTCTAGGATCAGATGCTTTTTATTACAAACGTAGACCTGACGGTTATGATAAGTTATTAAGTAATGGTCGCGTATTAGTAGAGGATCATGCAGAGATAGGTGCTTTATGTACTATCGATCGTGGAGTTAGTGGAGACACTATCATAGGTTATGGAAGTAAACTCGATAATCAGGTTCATATAGGCCACGATACTGTTTTAGGGAAACATGTGCTTATAGCAAGCCAAACAGGTATCTCTGGATGCGTGGTTATTGAAGATGAGGTTAAGATATGGGGACAAGTAGGTATACGCAGTGATATTAGACTAGGAAAAGGATGTGAAATAATGGCACAAAGTGGGGTCTCAAAAGATGTTAAACCAGGCGATGTATTATTCGGTTCACCAGCTTCAAATGCTAAAGAAAAGTTTAGAGAGCTGGCAGCAATAAGAATGTTGCCTAACTTTATCAAAAAAAACAAATAAGATGTCAGTAGCGTCAAAAAAAGTAGTTAAAGAATTTTTAAATTCTGATGTGTTCATAAAACCTGATTTATTCAGTGACTTTATTCACAAAGATTTCAAAATGCACTGGCATGCAAGTTCTGGTTACAGAGAATTTAATTATGAGGACTACTATAGAATAACAGAGTCCACAGCTACTTCTTATGAAAGTATGCGTACTGAAATAACGCATATGATAAGTGATAAACAAGAAGTTGCAGTGCGTTTTACAGTGTTTGTAAGAACCGTAGAAAATAATAGAGAAGAAGTACCAGTAGGTTATTTTATATCTATCTTTAAAGTCTCAGAAAATAAAATAATTGAGGTGCATCAAACCAGTCACCCAAGCGAACAATAAAAAGTAAAAACTCAACTTAAATATATATAAATGAGCGTTTTAGTAAACAAAGATTCTAAAATTATAGTACAAGGTTTCACTGGTAGTGAAGGAACATTCCACGCTGGCCAGATGATAGAATATGGTACCAATGTAGTTGGTGGAGTAACGCCAGGTAAAGGTGGACAAACCCATCTAGATAAGCCTGTTTTCAACACTGTTTCTGAAGCTGTTGAGAAAGTAGGAGCAAATGTAACTATCATTTTTGTGCCACCAGCATTTGCTGCAGACGCGATTATGGAAGCTGCAGATGCAGGAATTGAAGTGATTATTACAATTACTGAAGGTATTCCAGTTGCAGATATGGTAAAAGCCGCTGATTATATTAAAGATAAAAGCTGTCGTTTAGTAGGCCCTAACTGTCCAGGTGTAATAACTCCAGGAGAAGCAAAAGTAGGTATCATGCCAGGCTTTGTTTTCAAAAAAGGTAAAGTAGGTATCGTTTCTAAATCAGGAACACTTACTTATGAAGCATCGGACCAAGTTGTAAAACAAGGTTATGGTATTTCTACAGCAATAGGAATAGGTGGAGATCCTATTATAGGAACTACTACTAAAGAAGCAGTAGAGCTTTTCATGAATGATCCAGAAACTGAAGCTATCGTTATGATAGGAGAAATAGGTGGTCAATTAGAGGCTGATGCAGCTCACTGGATTAAAGCTACTGGTAATAAAAAGCCAGTGATAGGTTTTATCGCAGGTGAAACTGCTCCAGCAGGTCGTACAATGGGGCACGCTGGTGCAATTGTAGGTGGATCTGAAGATACTGCTCAAGCAAAGAAAGCAATCATGAGAGAATGTGGGATTCACGTAGTAGATTCTCCTGCAGAAATAGGTAAAAAAGTAGCTGAGGTAATAGGCTAATTTTAATTCAAACGGTCTAGACTTCTTAATATTCAAAAGGAAGTCTAGACCATTTTTAATGAAACCAACTATGAAATTACTTGAAGGTAAAACGGCTCTTATCACTGGAGCTAGTAGAGGAATAGGTAAAGGAATTGCACAGGTTTATGCAAATCATGGAGCAAATGTAGCTTTTACTTATAGTAGTTCTGAAGCACCAGCTCTAGAACTAGAAAAAGAATTATTGGCACTAGGTGTTCAAGCTAAAGCTTATAAAAGTAACGCAGCGAGTTTTCAGGAATCTCAAGACCTTGTGGTGCAAGTTGTAGAAGATTTTGGAACAGTTGATATCTTAATCAATAACGCTGGTATCACAAAGGATAATCTTTTGATGCGTATCAGTGAAGAAGATTTTGATCAAGTTATTGAAGTGAACTTAAAGTCAGTGTTTAATATGACTAAGGCTGTTCAACGTACAATGTTGAAAAAGCGCTCTGGTAGTATTATCAACATGAGTAGTATTGTAGGTGTTAAAGGAAACGCTGGACAGACTAATTATGCGGCTAGTAAAGCAGGAATGATAGGTTTTTCAAAATCTGTAGCACTTGAATTAGGTTCAAGAAATATAAGATGTAATTCTATTGCTCCAGGATTTATCGAGACTGAGATGACTGGCAAATTAAATGAAGAAGTAGTTCAAGGATGGAGAGATGCCATTCCATTGAAACGTGGTGGTTCTCCAGAAGATGTTGCAAACGCTTGTGTATTTCTAGGAAGTGATTTATCAACTTATGTAACCGGTCAAACACTTAATGTGGATGGCGGTATGCTTACTTAAAATAATTTCTTAGAAATTTATATGACTGTATTATGGATCATTCTTGCGGCTATTGTTGCAGCGCTCGTAGCCCTATATCAGTATGGTTATATATTTTATGGAAATAAAAAAAATAAAAGAAAACCGTGGTTTGCTTTATTGAGGTTTCTCACGGTTTTTGCTATTTTAATATTGTTCCTAGATCTTAAATTTGATAAAACAACTTATCAAACTATAAAGCCACTG
>JALZUY010000124.1 GCA_023301395.1 Nonlabens sp. | reverse complement strand
TCCTTCAATAGTAAAAACATCAACACTTTTCACATTTCCTTCTAATTTGGACATTGTACTTTTATTTAAACTGATCCAGTCAGCTTCATCAAACTCGCCAGCAGCTAGTAGTATTCTATAATCCTTCCATTTCATTGAAACCTCATTAGTACCTAATCCACCTGGGAAAGTTATAATCCCTTCAAATAACTCAGGTCTTGCTGCCGCAAAATTATATGCAGCTAAACCTCCCATAGAAGTGCCGGCTACAATCCAGTTGTCTTTTGTGACATTGTGATTTTCCATTACATCAGTAATTAATAAATCTATTTCCCTACTTTTCATTTTAGAAAGAGGTCTTCCTGATGGACCTAGAGGTAAAATAGTGATGTAATTATCAAAATATTTAGAATCAAATAAGGTGTAGTAACAATAGTTTACGATTTTTTCACTTGCATTTCCTCCTGAAAGCCCAAGTAAAACCTTGTAAGTAGATGTACTATCATAATTCTTTGGATAAACAACTTTGTAGTTGAATTTTGCTTTATAAGTATATTCAAACTGCTTTGATTCAATGTCATTTAAAATGCTATCAGGAACTGCAAAATTTTGCCCGTAACTACTTAAACTCACACATAGTAGGATTAGAAAATAAGTCAGTTTTTTCATTTTTTCATTTTTTGTAATTACAGCTGTATATTTATAACTCAAATGTGTCATTATTATCTAGCAACTATATAATATAATTAATTTGAGAAAGTGAAGTTACAAGTTTTTTGCCTAATCTTAGAAGAAGATTAAATTTATAGAATGTTTAAATAATTTTGATTATTAAGGATAATAGAAAAGATGCTGTTTAAAAATTTGAATCTTTGAGCATCAGTTCTTTATTTGTTGTGTCTTTTTTAATCCAATCATTTGATTTATTCCCATGTATAAAACAATTATAGCAATTAATCCAATTATTAAATTCCCTGTTAACGTAGTTTTAAATGGATTAAATAGTATTAAAATTGAACTTCCTAAAACCCAAATAAAGTCTTGAATAATAATCCAAATTACAGCTAATTTTCTTTGTTTAAAGATTTCATACCAGATAGTAACCGCAAAGAAAATCAAGATTAATCCAACTATCCAAAAAACTTTGTTATTGTTAGTTTCAAATAATTTTGCAATTGGTTGATTTAATAAAACCATTATTACACCTGATATGCTTGAGAATAAAGCATTGATTTTTAAAGCTTTTTGTAATTTGTTCATTTGCCTGAATTTTTATCCATGCAAATTTCTGTAAACAAATTTTAATCTCTCTTGACAAATGGTAGTTAATTCATTTTTCTTAACCTACTTAATGACTCAGGTGTAATTCCTAACATAGAGGCTATGTATTGTAAGGGGACATTTTTAAAAAGTTCAGGTTCTTTACTAAGTAATTTGTCATAACGTTGTTTTGCCGTTGTATGCAGTTGAGAGAACATCCTATTTTCTAATAAAGCAAAAGAATTTGCAAGTAGTATGTTGTCAAACTCTAGCCATTTAGGTTCTGTTTTGTTAAGTCCAAAATGATTTTCTCGATTGATGATATAAACTTTACAGTCTGTAATGGCTTGTATATTCCAATTATTGCTAGTCTCAAAAACGAAGCTTGATAGTGAAGTTATGAATTTGCCATTATTGCCAATCCATATAGTTATTTCTTTTCCATCTACAATGTCATACATTCTCATATAGCCAGATTCAATAAATGCCATTTGCCGGCAGATTTTTCCTGATTTGAGGAAAAATTCTCCTTTAGCTATTTCTAACGGTTCAAAAACTTCAAGAATATTATCCATTGATTTTTTATCAACGACTACTTGACTTGAAATACAGTTTTTTAATTTTTCCATTTTGAATTATTAGGCTAGGATAATTGATAGTGTTAATTAATGATAAAGGATTTGTTTTTTTTCCAGCTCTTTATTCTAAGGAAGTTATTTCATGCTGAACATTATAAAGTCCCATAAGAAATGAATCAAAATCGCAAAAATTAAACCTGAACGAACTCTAGTAAAACCAACTATTAAAGCAAATAAAAACTGGAATACAATCGTTTTTAAATAACTAATTTCCAATGACGGTGAATTTAAAAAATGAACTAATGCAAAAATAAAAGCTCCAATGTAAAATATATATTTAAAGTTCTTTTTCCAAAATTTATTTAATTCAACTTCATATTTTCTTGAGATAAAAAAGAGGAACAAAAACAATGGTATTGCTGATAAAGATATTATTAAAAGACCTTCTTGATCTAAGAACATATTTCTAAAAATTATTTTCTTTGTGAAATAAGCAATTATCCCAGTTATTGAAATCGAAAAATATACTGGTTTAAACTTATCTAAAAATGCTCTAAAAGAAAATTCTTCAAGTATAGCAACCATCCCAGCTAATATTAAAGGTGAGAATAATGATTTTGTCGTTTGTGTTAATTCCTTAGGGATTGTAAAACCATTAAAAATCAGATATATCACTGCAAATACTATTATTAGAGATATTGTAATGATTGAATAAAGAAGGAAGCAATTAAATGCTAGAAGAAGTTTGTTCTTGGTCCCAATCTCTTTTTGATTATAATTTGGTTTTTTTTAAAATATTACTAACTCTTTCCAATGTGATAATGTTTTCATATTTCTGATAAATTAATCTTTTCTTATCAGACGTTAAGCTCATTGTTTTGTTACAATTAGCGCGTTCTTAGGTAATTGTCTACAAAGGTTATGTATGATTAATGGTGTGTTTAAGCAACTAATTTATCACATATAAACCAAACAGAAAATACTTGTAGATTTTGTGAGTAGGCGAGTGCTAGCTATTAGTTATATCCATTCTTGTTCAAGAATAGTATTCCTTTGTGTGCTTTTTTTATAGGTAGTCTTAGAGGTGATTTCTCTGCTTGTAGTTGAGCAGTAGTTTTCACTATTTGGGTTTAGAATATATTCCAGTTGATATTCAATCATTTTTTCAAAAGGAATAAGAAAGTCCTTAGTCTCGCATTTTTCTAAGTCACCTTCTTTAAGTAAATTAATCACTGTATGAACTGATTCAATAGTACTAAGACAAAGAGATTCTGGTTGCTGCTTAATTATGAATTTTGATTCTATTTTATTATCAAAGCTCACTCTTTTTAATTGTTGCAAGTTCTTACTTAGTTTAAGCATTTTACGAGCACAAGGCCATGTGCCATCGAGAATGAAGAGGTGTGGATTAGTACCCATAAAAGAATTCATTTCTGAACTCTTTCTTGTCGATAAGTTGAAACTA
This sequence comes from Nonlabens sp., assembly GCA_023301395.1. Classification (GTDB taxonomy): domain Bacteria; phylum Bacteroidota; class Bacteroidia; order Flavobacteriales; family Flavobacteriaceae; genus Nonlabens. The sequence goes on along the minus strand of JALZUY010000124.1, from coordinate 711 downwards.
TCTTTTCCTGGATAAAGTAAGAAGGAGCTACTGTTTTCTTGACTCAGTATTTCATTTACACGATCATTATGAGTAAAATCAATACCAACTATAATTTCTGAATTTTCAAGTTGAAGATGAGTCATGTGTCCCGTCCCGTTTTTTTCTCTTTTATACTCCTTAGGATGCATAAGAATAATAAAACGAGTTTGAGTTTGGAAAGTACTGATGTGTTTACAAAGACATGTGCTTGAAGGCCTCATGCATTTATAACAGTTGTTCCTTGTGTTTTCTATTTCTACTTTCAAGATGAATATCTTTTTGTTTTCTCTCTATACAATCGCATAGTTTTATAGAAAGAATTAGTTTTTTTACCACAGATCTTTGTTGAGCCCAGTTATTTTAATCGACAAATTGTTTTATTTTTTCTCCTATTTTTTCAAACAAATTAAATTCAACTCCTTTTTTTAAATCTCTACTTGCTGTTGCCGAAGAAATGCCTTTAAAAATATCCATATAATCTTTTATTGTAAATTCATTTTTGTTTAAAGAGAGATTGTAGGCTTCCCTAAAAACAGGACAGTTAATAATTCGAATTTACTAACTTTAAATTCAAACTGTCACCATGAAAAACAGCAAATTTAGCGAGAGTCAGATTATAAGGGCTCTTAAGGAAAATGAACAAGGAAGATCCGTTGGTGATTTATCTAGAGAACTAGGTATTGACAAGAG
>JALZUY010000123.1 GCA_023301395.1 Nonlabens sp. | reverse complement strand
TTTTAGTCGTGCAGCTAGTAATTCTTCTATTATTTTCCAGTCTGTTAAGGAATCAATCTCCGTAAGGCTGTCCTCAGGCATAGGGACAGTTGCGATATTACCGCTTATTCTGTTCTTGCTTTCGCGCAAAGCAGAATCTGTAGTCACGTAACATGCACCATTTTCTATCAATAAACCTTCAAAATCTTGTCTTCTAGGTCTATTGAAAATATCGTAATTCTTAGGAGTACCGTCTGCATGCCATGTGAAACGATGAGAATTAACTACAGTTAATGCACTGTCATAATTCTTACCGTTTTGTACGGCATCAAGACAGTTATTGATATCTAAGGCAGTGGTAAATGGAGAAGTCGCTTGTAACAAACAGAATAAATCAAACTTTGATTTAAGATCGTTTACAAACTCCATCATCGCTAGTTCTGTACTTGCCGTATCTGTTGCACTAGAATCACTGCGTTTTACAGATTTTACTTTATCAGTCCAATGGTACTCCTTTTCTATAAAATCGAGGATATCTTGATCATCGGTATAAACATAAATCTCGTCAAGACTTGAGGCAATTGCTTCTCCTAGAGTCCAACAAAAAAGTGGTCTTCCTAGAAGCTTCTTTTTATTTTTACCAGGAATGCCTTTTGAGCCTGCGCGTAATGGAATGAATCCTATGGATTTCATAGTTATAGGGTTGAGGACAAATTTAAGGAATCGAGACGATAACCTTTAAATAATCAGGGATTAATCGACGTGTAAGCCTTTATTACTTGTTGGGTTACCTTATGACGATCGAGTGTAGGTAAAATGTGTGCCTTATTATGGGCAACACCTTTTTTTAAAAGGATTTTACTCGAGATTGTTTTCAAAATCATTTCTTGAATATGCTCCACATTCTCACAATCTTCTATGAGTAATCCATTTTTACCATCATTTATAAGTTCTGCTGTGGCACCACCAGGATTAGATTGAATAGGAAAAGCTCCGGCACAAATAGATTCTAGTAAGGTATTAGGCATTCCATCACTGTTTGAATTCCCTATATAAATTATGCTTTCACACAATAGTTTTATCAACTCATCGTGACCCATAAGACCTTTTATAGATAGATTAGGAATCTTACTTTCTTTAAACTTTAAAACGTCAGGATTTTCAACTCCAAATACTACTACTTCAAAATCCTCTAGTTTCTGTGAGAGATTCTCAAGTGCTTTTAATACAGGAATAGCTCTACCAGATCTGTTTTGATTTCCTTTTACTGCTATAATTTTACGTTCTATAAAAGGAATTTTATACTTCTCAAATAATGCCAAATCAAAACCGCCGCCACCTGGAAAAACACCTAAGTGATTCCCTTTAAATCCTAACTCATTTGCGATTTTTTGATCTCGTTCACAGTCTGCAAACATGTAATTTACACGTGGCAGTACGTCTTGAATATCTTTTAAATGTTCTGGTTCATTTCTATAATAGAATAAATCACTGCCCCATGAGGAGTAGGCCCATGGAACATCCTCATACCTTTTCATAACATTAAGAATAGGTGTGCAAGAGACATATAGTGCAAAACTATGTACTAAGTCTGGTTGAATTTCTTCAATCGATTTTTCAAAAGCATCTTCTACTTTAGTATCATATTTATGGACTAAGGCATTATATAATCGTGGTAATTTATTTTTAACAAACGTGCGACCACGCTTTTTAAGAAAACCTTTTTTCCATCCTGTAATTTGTGTCATCCAGCTCATAGATGGTGCATATCCTTGATCTAGAATATCAAACCAGTAAACGTCAAATCCACTATCTCTCAACTGATCAGACCAGCGGCGGAAGTGTATGGAATTCATGGAGACTAGCAGGATTTTCATGATAACGAGAACTGTTTCTTAAGCGAATATAAGTAATGCTTGAGCATTTTAAATGAAGGTTTTAAAGTCATTAATTTTAAGAAAATTAAAAATCCTTTACCTAATTTATTTTCATTGTTAAGAGCACATAATTGCTTTAACTTTTGATATCTCCAGCCTGAATGAAGATTTTTAGTAATGGGTTGCATTAATTTTTCAGTTCTTAAAAAATCAAGGATGTGCGCATTATTTTCAAATACAAGGGATAAGTTTTTACGCATTTTAAAACTCTCTCCAGCCTGTAACCTATAGGCCGCTGTTACCTCTGGTAGAATACAAGCCATTGCATTATATTTTTGCAGTGCCATAAGATATAAAGGCCAGTCACCGTATGGAATATTATGAAACCAGTGTGGTAAATTTTGAATTTCTAAGTAATTTCTAAAAACAGCAGTAGGCGCAATAATTTTATTATCCTCTATAAGCTCTTCTATGGATATTTCTTGTAAGTCCATTTGCATCTTTTGAGAAATATCACCGTTTTTCAAAATAATCTGTACTCCAGTTCCTACTAGAGCATATTTTTCATTTTTTTCAAGAAGACTCACCTGTTTCTGTAACTTTAGAGGATCTAACCAGTAGTCATCTCCATCACAAATGGCTATATACTTCCCATTTAATCGTGTTGCGGTTTTCACAAAATTACCCATCAATCCTAAATTAGAGGAATGCCTGTGGTAATCAATTTTATCTGGAAATCTTGAAGCATATTCACGGCATATGGATGAAGTATTATCATCACTAGTATCGTCTCCTATTATAATTTTATAAGAGAAATCTGTTTCTTGAGACAATATAGAATCTAGAGTTTGAGCTATAAATTGCTCTTGATTATAAGTGAGTAAAAAAACACTTACCGTACAGTCTGTAGTCAATTGCAGTTGTGTATTTGACATCTATGAGTCCAATTTGATACGTAGTATTATTATTGATGCCATATGGTCATAACTATAAGAATATGCACAATTTTGATGATTCCTTATAATTGCTTCTAGCAATACTTCATTTGCTCTATCTAATGAAATGAATCGTAAGGTCTTTTTACCTAATCCTTTTTTTATTATATTTTTTAAAGATTTAGATTCGGGATGATTTGTGATTTGCACTTCAATAACTGCATGCTCATCAATTCCTTTTAAAGAATACACGAGTGCTTTGACATCTTGCTCAATAGCATGTACTTTTAAATAGAGTGATGGTATACTTAATTTTTGATATATCTCCATATCACAGGTTTTTCCCCAAGAATTCTTTGAGTTTGACTTTACTTTTTTAAACTCTTGAGTCATTAATAAATAAGACTGATTAATGCGTTCTAGATAGGGATGAAATGGCGATGTACTTTGTTTACTGCGATAAGATTTTGCGTGCCACTGGTGTTTGAATAGGATCTCGCTTTCGCGAAAGCGGACTTGATAACCAGCATGTTGCAATCTCACATGAGCATCTGTATCCTCGCTACCCCAACCGTGATAAAACTCATCAAAACCGTTGATAGATTTTAAATGTGTGGTAGGGAAAATAGTGATTCCTGTTGCTTCATGATTGGTCTGAAATTTTATTGCATATTCTTCAAAGGCTTTCTCAAACTTGCTTTCTTCTTGAGTCATCATGCCTACAGTGAAGTATACCGATTCATTTTGTGAAAAAGATTCTATTTGATTTTTAAGAAAATGTGGATGCCAGATCATATCCATGTCTGCCACCATAAAATGAGTGGTTGTACAGGATTTTAATACCATATTAATACACCTGGACTTATTCCATAATTGCCCTTGTGTAGGACACAGTATTAATTCTACTTGATCAAATGAGTTTATTAACTGCTCCAGCTCTATTTGATAAGAAAGTTCACTTCCATAATCTACAATGACTAATCGTGTTGCGTCGATAAGTTGTGCTACTATAGAAGCCACACTGCGTTGAACCGTTTTAAGATCACGATTGCGATTAGGAATTACTATGGTAAGATTTGTTTTCATATTCATAAAGTGGTAATATAATAAAGCAATTTTTATTTATAGCGCAAGGCTCGTTTTTCAACAAGATGCCATGAAATATATCCCATTAAAATTGACAACAAGATAGAACACACAATAAACTCAACTAATTCTAAATCAATATAATAAATCAAAATTTGCTGTATAGGAAATGCATATATATAAATTCCATAAGAGGCATCTCCATAATCA
>JALZUY010000122.1 GCA_023301395.1 Nonlabens sp. | reverse complement strand
GTAAGCTAAATGCCATTTTGTTACTGCTTTCAAGCGCGATGCTATCATTGTGGTTATAGTAATAAACAATACAATTATTATTGCTATTAATATCAACCGTTTGATTCCCATTGGTGCCCACTAGATAATCACTACCACCATATCCTGCACGTCTAATATCCGTTTCTATCAGCGCAACAAGAGAGAGTAGATCGCTACGTAAGCGTGACATTTTTAGATTTTTAGAGCCCGTTGCCACACAGGTCACGTATAAACTAATGCCCATCGTTAATACCGTTGCCCCAATAAACAATACAATCAATAACTCTACAAGGGAAAAAGCATGCGACCTACCATGGTTCTTTTTAACATCATCTTTTAACTGTGCATTCACCTTATAATCAGTAAGATTCTCATTACCTGCAATGATCATTTCAAAGTCTCCTAATGGTGTATCATTCACTTCAAAATCTGATACTGTAAAATCACTAATGGGTGCATATTTACCTTCTTTTTGATTGAGCTCTAAAGAGCCATTAATAAGGCCTCGCATCTTGAGACTATCAATGGGTGATGTAAGGCTAGAAATACGTACATCTTTAAAGTCTAGATGTAATTCCTTATTGTCTTTTCCACTTATATCTCCGGCAAGAGTGATAAACTCTTTGTTATGATTAAAGATTAAAGTGTCCAAATTGAAATTTTTAAAATCATGATCAAACGTGAGTTGTACCTCATCTTCGTCATTATTTAAGAACCATTTTTTTCCTCGAAACTTAACATCACTTTTTCTTATCCCTACTACTGATTGACTGCTGTTATTTACTGTATGATAAAAGCTAAGATTGTATTTATCGCTTTTTCGTTCCTCACTTACAAACTCTGTTCTAAAGAATAAGGTATCTCGATTTGTTATATTTATGAGTTTAAAGTCATTCACATCATAAACACCATTTTTAACATTATCAATCTTGATATAGGTATTAAATAATGGATTCTGATTATTGATTTGAACATTTACTTTATCCAGCTTTATATCGTCAAACAGTTTAATCTCAGGTGTTCTAAAGGTCATTTTAAATTGTGCCTCATTTGAAGCTACTTGGCCTTTAAGAGTTGTGTTTTCGCCTAGAGCGATATCAGGAAAAACGAGATCTACGATTTTATCATAAATCTGGAATTCATAATCGAGGTATTGATCTTTAGTAACTGTATTAGATCGGTAATTTGTATAGACATTACCTATGGAATTTTTAAACAATTCTGGAATTTCTTCAATTTTAAATACTCCAGATAGTTCGCCTTCTATAATGTCGGGACTATTGATGGTGATCTTACGCACTTCTTTTTCAAAAGACGAGACCACCTTGAAATCTTCAAATACGTATTCTTTATTATCGTTAGTATAACTGGCATCTTTAAACTCAATAAATCCATAGGCATTATTAAGGGTAGATCCTTGCATAGCCATAATTACGTCACCCTTTAATATAGAGACGGAATCTCGTTTAAAGATATTAATCGCATTAAGATTTGCATAATCTATGCTTGCCTTAAAATCGTATTTATTGATGTTTTGTGATAAGTCTGCCAGGCCATCAAAACTGAGTTTCACATTAGGGTCATTAATAGAAAGTCTACCATCAAATATCGGGTTCTCAAGAGTTCCATCTATCTTAATATTACGATAAGTATATCCATTGTATTCAATATTGATCACACCACCGTTAATGTTTGTACTTAAATTATCGGTATTGAATCCTTTTCCGTTCACATTTAGATTAAGAGTCGTTTTCCCTAGTGCGGTGATACCTGTTATGGAACCTAGGTCAAGATCAACAACTTTTACTTTACCCTTATAACCAGGTTTAGAGCTTTGAATATTAGAAAGAACTAGATCTGTATCAAATGATCCTTTGCGAGTAGTTCCTTTTAATCTAGATACTACTGTATTTGAGTTTACTGATGCATATCCTTGAGCATTTACAGTTCCTAGAACATCTATTTCTTTAGGCAAAGTATTTCCTAAAACCCGAGGCAAAAACACTTTTAAATCTTTATTGCTTAACCTAATGTTATTAAAAGTTCCCTCTATAAAAAAGTTCCCTAAATCATCTACTACATTGACAAAATGCATATCTCCATCTATATCAATATCACTTAGAGCGGTTGCTTTCATTCCTTTTACTCTAAAGTCATTAAGAGTACCAGTCATATGACCACTTAAATCAAAGCTCTCATTTTTAACAAGTTCATCATAAAACAATCGCAATTCATTAGACGCTATAGATGCCTCATCAATTTGAAAATCCCAATCTACTTTATTTGTAAAGTTTGAAAACTTATTATCCTTGTAATTAAGTTTTAAATCCCCTGTAAGTTTAGATCCAGCAGTTTCTATTTCAAGATTTGCAATGGTAATTTGAGAACTGGTATATGTGAAATTTGATTTAAGGTTTTTAATAATCAAGTCTGTCACGCCATTTTCTTCTTTCATAACACCTGTGTGCATAAGAAAATTAGACTTTTCTATACTAGATGTTATAATTCCTTCTTCGATTTTAAAGTCACTGACAACCATATTAAGGTTACGCGCATAAAACGATTCTGGATATTTTATAGTTTCATCATAAACCATAATTCGTGAGTTAGAAACATTCAACTTACTAGCTTCTAACACAAATGGTTTACCACTTGAGGTTTTCCCTGTACGGAATTTATCAATGAACAGGCTCAAATTATCTCTAGAATCCACCTTGTATCTGTGAATATTGAGATACAAACCATCCAGTACAACAGCACCTAAATCTGGTTGACCATCTATTAAATCACCAAAACTGAGTATGGATGTTTCTAAGTTCTTCACAAAGATGACCGTGTCTTTTTTGTGATCAAGCGCCAGTGCGTTTTCTAACGCAATGTTTCCTGAATAACTTACATGGATTTTTTCTATTGAAATATCAGTATCATAAGTATCATTGAGATATGACGTTGTCCATTTTGCTGCCTTAGTTTGCACAGCTGGAAAACTAAAGGCAAAAACCAAAATAAGAAATAGCACTAGTAGAACCAGCAGTACTTTTAGTAATATTTTTAAAATCCTTTTAATAGCGGTAGATAATTTACTTTTGCAAAGATTACCAATTTTTATGCCTTAGTATCATAATGCAGCCACAAAATACATACATTCTTGCAATTGAATCATCATGTGATGACACAGCTTGTGCAATTTTAGAAAATGACCGCGTACTTTCTAACTTTATAGCTAATCAAAAAATACATGAAAAATATGGCGGTGTTGTACCAGAACTAGCTTCTAGAGCACATCAATCAAACATTGTACCCGTAGTTCATGAAGCACTGCAACAAGCAAAAATTAATAAAAATCAATTAAGTGCAATTGCCTTTACAAAAGGTCCTGGATTAATGGGTAGTCTACTGGTAGGAACGAGTTTTGCAAAATCATTAGCACTTTCTTTAAATATTCCATTATTAGACGTGCATCACATGCACGGTCATATACTAGCCCATTTTATAGAAGATGGACAGGAGAAACCTAGTTTCCCTTTTCTAGCGCTTACCATAAGTGGCGGACACACTCAAATAGTACAAGTAAATAGTCCTAGTGACATGAAAGTCTTAGGAACTACTCAAGATGATGCTGTAGGAGAAGCGTTTGACAAATCAGGTAAGATATTAGGATTAGGATATCCTGCAGGACCACAAGTTGATAAACTTGCTCAAAAAGGTAATCCAAAAGCTTTTTTATTCCCAGTTCCTAAAGCACCTGAACTTAACTACAGTTTCAGCGGTTTTAAGACAGCAGTTCTTTATTTTTTGCAACGAGAAACTAAAAAAGACGAGAACTTTATAGAAAAAAACCTAGAAGATATATGTGCTAGTATTCAATATACACTGATTAAAATTTTATTTCAAAAACTTGAAAAAGCAGTTCAACAAACTGGAATAAAGCAAGTTGCCATAGGTGGAGGCGTGAGTGCAAACTCAGGAATAAGAGCACATCTCAAATCTATGGAATCAAAAGGCTGGAAAACATTTATTCCACCATTTGATTATACTACAGATAATGCTGCAATGATAGGTATTGCTGGTTATTTTAAATATTTAGAAAATGATTTTGCAGGTCTAGAAATAACATCAACTCCTAGAATTCACATGTAATGCAATTATTTTATAATTCTCAATTAAACAAAGGCTCAACAATCTTCACACTTGATCGTGAGGAAAGTAAACATGTCTTTAAAGTATTACGTAAGAAAATAGGTGACGACATTTCGATTACTGATGGCCGTGGAAATTTATATAATGGCAACATAAATCACATTACAAGTAACAGATGTGATTTAGATATCAATTTTGTAAAAGCCACTCCACCACTTTCCTATCAATTGCATATAGCTATTGCTCCTACTAAAATGAATGACCGCATGGAATGGTTTCTTGAAAAAGCAACAGAGATGGGAATTTCTCGTATCACTCCTATTTTATGCGATCATAGTGAGCGTAATAAAATTAATCTAGAACGCTTTAATAGAATTATAGTAAGCGCTATGAAACAATCATTGCAGTTTCACAAGCCACTCCTTGACGAGCTAACAAATTTTGATGATTTTCTTAAAATGAAAATTACGGCAAAGAAATACATAGCCCATTGTGAAGAGCTTGATAAAATTCATCTAAAAAACTCTATCAAAGCTGAAGAATCAACTGTAATTCTTATAGGTCCTGAAGGTGATTTTTCAATCCAAGAAATTGAAAAAGCATTGCTTCAAGAATTTAAACCAGTAAGCTTAGGAAAAACAAGATTGCGCACAGAGACTGCAGGTATTTATACTGCAGCACTGTTAAATATGATAAATAGTTAAAATGAGTTTAAAAATTAATTCTCATTTTCTATAACACTTAAAATGGGATTAGAGTCAGTTGACTTACTTAGTTCTTGCTGCTCAATTTGTTGCTTCTGTTTTTCTTTCTTTGAAGAATTTTCAATACTTTGAAAAGCAACTATTCCTAGAGCTAATAACATTGAACAGATTGGAATGATTTTTCTTAGTGTGCCATTAATTTGCATGATTGTTTATTTTAGGGGACTGAAATATATATAAAAAACGTTGATATTTAATATTTATTTAATGAA
>JALZUY010000121.1 GCA_023301395.1 Nonlabens sp. | reverse complement strand
ATCTGCATTACTTCCTGGAATGAAAAGCCCAACGGTTTTACCACTTACTGAAGAAGGCTGGTCTAGTTTGCACTCTGTTATTGAAGAAAATGACTTTTGGAATGTAATAGATCAATTAAAAGATGCTGGCGCACAAGGGATTTTAGTAAGCCCTATTGAAAAATTAATTGCATAATGAAAATCATTCTTAATCCAGATATCTCAAAACAACAAGAGCTTTTACAGCGACCACAGCAAGAACGTGCAAATGTGGACACAGCGGTAAAAGACATTATAAAACTGGTTAGGGAAAGCGGCGATGAAGCCCTGTTTGCATTTGCAGAGAAGTTTGATAAAGCTACGCTTACAACTTTAAGAGTAACTCAAGCAGAAATTAAAGACGCTTCTGATAAAGTTTCTCCAGAATTAAAATCTGCGATTCAAACAGCTTATCAAAATATTTATAAATTTCATGAAGCTTGCTTCACGAGAGAATATCCAGTTATAGAAACGATGCCTGGAATGACATGCTGGAGAAAATCATTACCTATTCAAAAAGTAGGCTTGTATATTCCTGGAGGAACTGCACCTCTTTTTTCTACCGTATTGATGCTCGCAATTCCTGCAAAGATTGCTGGTAATAAACGTATTGTTTTATGCAGTCCTACGGATGCTGATGGAAATATAAATCCAGCGGTTTTGTACACCGCAAATCTTTGTGGCGTTACTGAAATATATAAAGCTGGTGGTGCACAAGCCATTGCTGCAATGACTTATGGAACTGAAAGTATTCCTGCTGTAGATAAAATTTTTGGCCCAGGAAATGCCTTTGTAACTCGTGCCAAAGAACTCGCACAACAACAAGGTATTGCGATTGATATACCAGCCGGACCATCAGAAGTATTGGTAATTGCAGATCAGAATGCAAATCCAACATTTGTAGCTGCAGATCTTCTTGCTCAGGCAGAACATGGACCAGACTCTCAGGTTATTCTTCTTACAGATTCTATCTCGTTAGCAAATGCTGTAAATGAACAATTAGATATTCAATTAAGTACGCTTTCGCGAAAGCAAACTGCAGAAAAAGCTATTGAAAATAGTAAAACAATAGTTCTAGAAAACATAGAACAATGTATCAACTGGTCTGACGCTTATGCTCCAGAACATTTAATCATCAACACTACAAATGCTGACGAAGTAGCTACTCAAATTGAGGTTGCTGGTTCTATATTCATAGGCTCATACACTTGTGAAAGTTTAGGAGATTATGCCAGCGGTACTAATCATACCTTACCTACCTATGGATATGCCCGTAATTATAGCGGTGTTTCTGTAGATAGTTTTGTAAATAAAGTGACTTATCAAAAAGCAACTGCTCAAGGAATACAAAACTTAGGTCCCGCTGTAAAATTAATGGCTACTGCCGAAGGACTTGATGCACATAAAAATGCGGTGAATGTGAGATTGAAAGAAATAGAGAAAAACAATTGACAAATTCCGCATCAAGTGCGGAAATACAAGGTAATTAATAAACGATTCTGCTATGCAGCAGAATGACATAATAAAATGAAATTTAACTTAGAAAACATAGTTCGCAAGAACATCTGGAATTTGAAGGCTTATTCTAGTGCGCGCAGTGAATTTGATCTTTATGGTAGTGATAAAAACGACCTGACTTTACTCGATGCAAATGAAAACCCTAAAGGAGATTTAAATCGTTATCCAGATCCATTACAGTCTTCTATAAAGAAGGAACTTGCAAAGCAAAAATACATTTCTACAGATCAAATTTTTGTAGGTAATGGAAGTGATGAAGCTATTGATTTGTTGTATCGCATTTTCTGTGAACCTGGGAAAGATCGAGTTATTACTTGTCCACCTACATATGGAATGTATGAAGTTAGTGCTGCCATTAATGATGTTGGTGTTTTGAAGATTCCGTTAAGTGAGCGTTTTGAATTAAATGTAGATGCTATTCTTGATGAGATTTCCGCCTGCGCGCAAATTAAGATCATATGGATTTGCTCTCCTAATAACCCTACTGGAAATGTATTGCTTAAAGCAGATTTAAAACATGACTGGCAAGCACAAAACTACACGCGTGGCGGAATGATGGACATGCCATTTGCACCAGAATTTGAAGTAGAAATGTTAGAAAATCAACGACAGTTGGATAGATTGTTTGGCGCTTTTAATGGTATTATCGTTGTTGATGAAGCTTATCAAGATTTTACAGAGAACATCAGTTTTATAAATAGATTAGAAGATTATTCTAATCTAGTGGTTTTACAAACCACGTCTAAGGCTTATGGTATGGCTGGTGCACGAGTAGGTTTTGCGTTTGCATCTACTGAAATTATTGAATTATTCAATAGAACTAAGCCTCCATACAATGTGAATGAATTGTCTCAAAAAGCAGTTCTAGAAGCATTAAAAAACATTGAGAAAACTCAAGAGCAAATAGAAGAAATTAAAGAAAACAGAGATTTCCTTGCAGAGCATTTGAACAGCTTTGACTTCATAAAAGAAGTATATCCTAGTGAAGCAAACTTCCTACTCGCAAAAGTGGAAAACGCAACACAAGTTTATAATTACTTGAGTGATAAAGGAATTATTATACGCAATCGCAGCAGTCAGATTAAAGATACTTTGCGATTTACGGTTGGGACTAAAATGGAGTGTGAAGCGGTGATAACTGAGTTGCGTCAAATTCCTGCAAAAGCAGGAATCTAGCTGGTTGAAAATAGTAGTTGAAATAATAAGAGAGAATAAAATAAAGCGAAGCCGTCCTGCGACGGCTTGACAGAATAAATAGTCATCCTAGATGGCATGAATTAAAAGCAGTAACTGGAATCGCAGAGATTCCTGTCTGCGCAGGAACAAATTAAATAAAGTCGATTGCTGGAAGAGATTTCCGCTTTCGCGGAAATTCATGAAAAAAGTATTATTTATAGATCGTGATGGAACGATAGTGAAAGAGCCGCCAGTGGATTATCAACTAGATAGTTATGGGAAGCTTGAATTCTTGCCTATGGCGATTACTCAATTGCATCGCATCGCTCGTGAACTAGATTATGAATTGGTGATGGTAACTAATCAAGATGGATTAGGAACGGATAGTTTTCCTGAAAACACGTTCTGGCCAGTGCATAATCTAATGATGAATGTGTTAGAAAACGAAGGCGTTACTTTTAGTGAGGTATTAATTGACCGTTCTTTTCCTGAACAGAATCTTCCAACTCGCAAACCTGGAACCATGATGATGACTCATTATATAAAAGGTGATTATGATTTGGAAAACAGTTTTGTAATAGGTGATCGCAACAGCGATATGCAGCTTGCCAAAAACTTAGGATGTAAAGGAATACAGTTGCCATCGATTACTGATGATGCAAATTCCCTTGAAAAAGGGAATCTCTCAGACACAATCGCATTAACTACTTCTAGTTGGAAAGAGATTTTCCTGTTTTTACGTGGGCAACCTCGTAAAGTATCGGTAAGTCGTAAAACTAATGAAACCGATATTAACATCACTTTAAACCTAGATGGTTCTGGAAACGGTACGATCGATACTGGTCTTAAATTTTACGACCACATGCTAGAGCAGTTGCAACGTCACGGCTCTTTGGATTTAGATATTAAGGTAAACGGCGACTTAGAAATAGACGAGCATCATACTATTGAAGACACGGCGATTGCTTTGGGTGACGCTTTCGCGAAAGCGTTATCCTCAAAAAAAGGAATCAATCGTTATGGTTTTTTACTACCTATGGACGACTCGTTAGCGCAGGTTGGAATTGATTTCGGCGGTAGACCTTGGATCGTTTGGGAAGCCGATTTTAAACGTGAATATGTGGGCGATATGCCTACAGAATTGTTCTTTCATTTCTTCAAATCATTTAGCGATGCTGCAAAATGCAACCTCAATATGAAAGTAGATGGTGATAACGAACACCATAAAATTGAATCGCTTTTCAAAGCATTTGCAAAGGCTATCAAAATGGCTGTAAAACAAACTGGTGATGGGAAATTACCAAGCACAAAAGGAACCTTATGATTGCGATTGTAAAATATAACGCAGGAAATATAGGTAGTGTGACTAATGCGCTCAACAGACTGGGAATCGAGAATAAAGTAACTAATGATCCTACAGAATTAAAGGCTGCAGACAAAGTGATTTTTCCTGGTGTAGGAGAAGCTGGTACGGCTATGAAATACTTGCGTGAACGCAAACTTGATGTGCTTTTAAAAGAACTGAAACAACCAGTTCTCGGTATATGTTTAGGAATGCAATTAATGTGCAATTACAGTGAAGAAGGCGATACCGAGTGTCTAGGGATTTTTGATACTGATGTGAAGAAATTCCCAGCTACCTCAGGAATGAAAGTGCCGCATATGGGATGGAATAGTTTGAATACTGAGTATCGATTAAAGAATAATGAACAACGAAATATTGTAAATCTGAAATCTGAAATCGTTAATCCGCAATCGATAATCTTGCAAGGTTTACCGCAGCAAGTTGACGTATATTACGTACATTCCTACTATGCTGAAGTTTGTAAAAGTACAGTTGCGGCTTGTGATTACATTTTATCTTTCAGTAGTGTGCTGCAAAAAGACAATTTTTATGCAACACAATTTCATCCAGAAAAGAGTGCTGATATTGGGGAACAGATATTAAAGAATTTTATATCAATTCCTACGCGCGCAGGAATCTAACTGGTTTGTTAACTGGCTCGTGTTAGAAAAAGTGAGATTTGAGGTTTTCATCCTTTAAGATTGAGGAAAGAAACCTAAAAAGAATGAATATAATATAAAACGAAGCCGTCCTGCGACGGCTTGACGAATAAAATAAATTAGTCGAAGGTGTTGGATTCACAGAGATTCCCGCCTTCGCGAGAACTTATGAGAATAATACCAGCAATAGACATTATAGACGG
>JALZUY010000120.1 GCA_023301395.1 Nonlabens sp. | reverse complement strand
CTCTATCCTGTGCTGAAAGATTAAAGGATAAAAATACTGCTATTGTAATTATTATTATCTCTTTCATAATTATTCTGTTATTGGTGTCCATGTAATTGATCCGTTACTATTTTCAGTTCCTTTGAACACTATTAGTTTCGTATTAAAAAAATAATAATTAAATGCTTCTATAAATGCATTTTCCTGAGCTGTTGACCAACCTGAATCACCAGGATTGCAATTACACGCCCTTTTTGCTTTTGACTCTACTCTATTACTGAAGAGAATCTCCTCTGCAACTTTCCTAGGTTGTTGATTATATTCTGTATTAGGTGCGTTAACAATACTATTTCCTGTATTAATAAAATCCAATAGATCACCTTGCGGTATGTTTTTAACTCTTATAGCATAAATACCGTCACGCGAAACCAAAAAAGAAGTGGTCTGATCTCTAGATGCAAAGTTAGCATTAAGATTGACCTTTTCTCCATAGAAATGTGCTATACCGTACAAATCACCAACGCTAAATACGCCTTGATGTGTATTTCTATGCATATGAACCCTTGCTAATTCATTTGGGTCATTAGTTGCACCAAAATCAACTCTACCACCAAATTCGTCGGAAGATGGTAATGGTTCAATTCTAAAAGAATCATTAAGACCAAAATAAATCTGTGAACCTTTTTCCGTAGAACCATTAAAAAACCCTTTAAGCCTATTGATTTCAGCAACTACATTTGAACCTTCTTCGGTAAAATTATCTAGAATTTCTTTATGATCCGCATAACTAGGTTGCGTTACAAAACCAGGACTTCCAGTAGGTCCACCGCTAGAAATAGGGAAACCTGTTCCCCATGAGTCTGTTCTAGGTGTACTATTTGCGCCACCACCACCATTACTAGAATTTCCAGCATCAATAGTAGTATCTGGTATATCATAAGTAACTGTGTTACAAAACTCTTCTACCGTCCACTGTTCCATATAACAAACACAATCATCACTTACACTTACAGTCTTCCAATACCCAATATCTTCACAGGTAGTTATAGAAATTGTACTTTTTAACAAACCACTATCATCATTACTTAGTATCATATAACTAGCACCTAACATACCATTAGGCTGTTTAATATACTCAATTAGGTACGTTGTAAAAACATTTGAAATATCTGTAACTACAATATTTCTTAAGACACCATCTTCTACAGTGTTTATAGTCTTAAACGTGTAGGAAGTAAAAGTATTATTATCGTCTGTAAAAACTGTAGCGCTCTCATCCAGTATCGTATACAATGGTGTACTACTTGTTGTTTTTTGTGATAAAATAGATGTGGTTTCATTTAACGAAGCAAACAAGTCTCTATTTCCACTTGAATTAATAATTTCTTCTTTACTCATTTTAGTGACTTGATATGGAAATGGAATACTTGCAGCATTATCTTTCAAGTATTCATCTTTTTCACAGGACACTAAAACAAATGTGACCAGTAATGTAGTCCACAATAATTTTAATTTTTTATTCATGGTTTGATTGAATTAGATTACAAACTTGAAAAAAAAATGGACTAACAAAGTTTAAGTGCTAAAATTTATAAAGTATCCTTCATAATAGGAAGATTTTCAACACCTTCCAATTCTGGTGAGATAGGTTCGGGTATTAAGAGCAGTTGTTCTTCTACCTGATTAGTAACCTCAGGAAAAGCACCTTTAAAGATGAGTACTGCTCCACTAATCATCATAATAATAGCGATAAGCATTTTTAAAAGATAAATACGGTGTGGTGTGAGGTAACGGTTGAGACTTTTGGCAAGGACTATTTTACAAAGATCAACTATAAAGTAAGTGACTAATACAGCGGTAAAGAAGGTTATAATTCTATTTGAATCGTTCTCCAGTTGAGGACTAAAGACTAGGATCAATCCTAGCCAAAATCCTAATACGCCTATATTGATAAAATTAAGAAGAAAGCCTTTAAAAAATAGAGCTATATAATTGTTCTTGTTTACTGCGATCACTTTGCGATCTATTTCTTTGAGGTAATTTCTCTTGGTACTTACAAAGGAGACAATTCCATAAATAGCGAGTATAGAACCTCCAAAAATAAATAGTCCTGGATCATCTTTTAACTTCTCAAGAATGAAAGAAGTCATGAAATATGCTGCGAGCAGGAAAACAATGTCTGCTAGAATAACTCCTATATCTAGGGCAACTGCAGCTCTAAACCCTTTTATCACACTAGTTTCTAGTAATGCAAAGAAAACTGGTCCTATAAGAAAGGCCATTAAAAATCCCAGCGGAATTGCACTAAGAATGTCTTCGAGCATAGAAACAATGGTTATAGCTCAAAGGTAAAAATTAATGTTGGGTTTTCTTGCAGGCTGGAGTGATGATTATAGAATTGCTTTCGCGAAAGCGAAATACGACAACATCACAACTTTTAAAATCTACTCATTTCTAATATCAATACGACCACCAGCAAAGGTCTTCTTACTCACTTTTTGTGGATTACCAAAGACAACAACATCGCCACCTGCTTGAATATTGATATCTACAGCGTCCATAGCATATATTTCTACTTCGCCGCCAGCTCTTACTTTTACTTTAGTACGTTTAGATTTTAACTCAATGTTCTCTACTATACCACCAGAATTTACTGATATATTTTGTTGATCTACAGTACCGCTTATTTCAGTTATTCCACCAGTGACTGCTTTTAATTCCAGGTATTCTACCATAACACCAGCCTTAACACGCGCACCTTCTTGTACTCTTATTTCTAATTGTGGCTGTTCAATGAGCTCGTTTGAGGTGATGTAAGCTCCTTCATTACCATCTATAGTTTTTAAATCAGTATAGTGCACCTGAACAAAAGTTTCAGTCCCATCAAATTGTTTATCAAAATCCATACGTACTTTAAGTGTACCATTTTTATTGACAAACTCCACATCACTTGCATCCTGTCCTGATATGATAATTTTATTCTCGTCAGATTTCACCAGATTTACAGTTATTAAATCATAAACTTTTATAGTATCAAATTTTCCTAATTCTATCTCACGAGGATTTTGTGCAAAACCGATTACGGAAATAAATAGGGCGATAAATAATGTCGTGATTTTCATATGATGTCTTTTTATAAAGATGATTAAAAGTAATCATTGTTACAGTGTTATAAAAAAAGGTAGTTCATCATAAAGACAAACTACCTTTTACACTAACCAAAAAACTTACTCTTTTGTAAATAATGTACTGATATTTAGGGAATAACAGTAACATTATTTAACTGTACTACTTTTTCCGAGGGAAAAATGTAAATACATTTTTTTAAAATCTAAAACCAATTATGAAATCGAGTACAAATATCTTTATGTTTAGGAACATCAATGAAATAGACTACTTGTAAAAGTATATTATCGATAAAATAATTATAATATCGATTAAATAACAATTATTACATCTAAGACTCATATGATGATTAATAATTCCATAGAGCTTATTGATTCTTTATATAAACAACATTAGTTTTTTACTACTGATACAGTACATTCTTGTAAGCTGCTTAGTGAATATTTAATTCTTGTAAGATTACAGCTGTAAACAGAAAAAAGCCTTTTAGATTAAATCTAAAAGGCTTTTCAGTTTATGTGAAAATGTTCAACTACTCAATAACTACTTTTTGAGATATTGAATTTCCTTCTTCAGAAATCATTTTAACGATATACATTCCTTGTGTTAATTCAGAAACGTTTAAAGTGTTGTTTTGTAATTCTGATTTAATGATTTGCTTTCCTAAAATATCAAATACCTCTACAGATGCAATTTTAATTCCATTAGTAGTTTGGATAGTTAAGATATCCTTAGCAGGATTAGGAAATAATTTAATGTTTGAAATAGAAAAGTCATTTACAGATGCAGTAGATGAAACTAGAGAAAAATTATCAAAAAATACCTCATCCATCTCATTAATAGTGTTTAAAGATCTAAGATAAACTACTGCAAAAGTATCACTTGCAGTAAAAGAAAAAGTAGCTGTTTCCCATACATTCAATGCGGTATTAGTATAATTTAAGAATCCATCTACAGCTGTATCAGAACTTCCATTTGTATTGATACCAACTTCATCAGCAATTTCAGTATTTAAAATATACATTTCTACTGGAGTTCCTGTCGCTTCAGAACGCACTTCAACAGAAAAAGTATATTGTACACCTACAGTAAGTCCATTTACTCTCTGGTAAATACGACGAGAACATAAGTTACCAGAAGTATTTCCAGCTATGTTTAAATCTGGATTACCATCATCAAGTAATTTTACTCCTCTTGTTGAATTATTTCCATTACCTGTAGAACCTGGCTGCTCATCTAAGCTACCAGCTGCTCCTAAATATTGAATTTCTAACCAGTCTTCAAGAGCATCGTTATCCCATACTGCCTGATAAGGACTAGGTATTGTTGCACCAGTTTCATCTAATATGTTATCACTAGGCGTCATATCATAAGAATCTGCGTTATCACTTGTGCTTCCCATAGCTGTTCCGTGAAGATCACAAGTAGGATTTTGTATAAGATTCTGACTTGAACCGAAATTAAAACATAAACAGAACGCTGCTAAAGCAGTAAGTGTTTTAAATCCTTGTTTTGTAAAAAGTAATTTTGTTTTCATAATTTTTTTTTTAATTTTTCTAAAGAGTGCTATTTAAATTTATTGAAAACACTCATTATCATAACTTTAAATAATTAAAACTGGTTCACCAGTTTGGTTAACCAAATATAACTATATAATTTATATTACAAAATGTAATAAGTTATAAGTACAAAATATTTTAACTACTTAACTTCTAAGTAAATAGTTATATAATTAAGAATTTATCTTTATTACAAAACAACTATTGAAGTGGTATATATTGTATGTCACTCTAAAAATTGACATACATAAAAAGTACTTTTAACTATCTATAGTTTTATGAATGTAAAATATATAGACATCTCATCATTATATACTTGAGCTTTCAAACTATCGTTTACTATAGCATAATTGATATGTGTAGGGAATTCATTTTCAAGATTTACAGCTGTAAAACTATAATCGGTAGATTCTTTTATTTCAAAAATAGTAGGTGACTCATTGACTCCTATTACTTGAAGTACCCATGGATCATTATTATTATTTGCTAGTTTAGATTTTGGTTTGATAACTAATCGCTCTTTAAATACAGTATCTAAATCCCGAAGAGTATATCCATGACCTATATATTTTCCATCGATAGTAATATTCCATTTTTCAAAGGTTGTATTACCTGGTTTATCATCTAATCTTTGCCACTTACCAGCTAACCATTTGTATTTAAGTTTTTTATCTGCATTGGAATTACAAGAAGAAATGAATATCAAAAGAAGTATTAATATTAGATTTTTCATGATTTAGTGTCTATTACTTTTCAAAGTACCACCGTATTTATAATCGGGCAACGATTGGTGATTTTCTGTGCAGGTTTTGCAAGAGAAAATCCAATCTTTTCCATGTACTATTTGTACTCGATACATGACAGTATCTTCCTTTTTACAAGTAGTATAAATTTTAGTTTTTATTCATAAAATACTCCTATTTCTCCACTGCTTCTCTACTTCCTATCATCCAGAAATCAAGATGTTTCTTAACTAAGTCAGCATTTTTTACTTTTACATAAACCTCATCACCTAGTCGGTAAGCGTTTTTAGTTTTACGGCCTATTACAGAGAATTCTTCTTCTACAAACTCATAACTATCATCGTCTAGATCACCTAGACGTATCATTCCTTCACACTTATTTGAAATAATCTCCACATAAATTCCCCAATCGGTAACACCAGAAATAACTCCTAAGAACTGCTCGTCTTCATGATCTTTCATGAACTTCACCTGCATGTACTTTATGGAATCACGCTCAGCTTTAGTAGCTAGAATTTCCATATTTGTAGAATGATGGCATTTCTCTTCATAAAGATCTTCACTTACACTTTTTCCTTTATCAAGATAATGTTGTAAAAGTCTATGTACCATAACATCTGGATAACGACGTATAGGTGATGTGAAATGTGAGTAATAATCAAAGGCAAGACCATAGTGACCTATGTTATTTGTAGAATACTCAGCTTTAGACATAGTCCTTATAGCTAGTGTATCCACCATATTTTGTTCCTTATTTCCTTTTACATCACTCAATAATTTATTTAAGGATTGAGAAACATTTTTCTTATCTCTTAGATCTAGTTTATGACCAAAACGTGTCACAATCTTAGCAAGTGCTCCTAATTTTTCATCATTAGGCTCATCATGGATACGATAAATAAAAGTTTGCTTAGGGTCTCTTTTTCCTATAAATGCAGCTACTTTTCTATTTGCAAGTAGCATAAATTCTTCAATAAGTTTATTTGCGTCCTTAGATGTTTTAAAATAAACACCTACTGGTTCACTATTCTCATTAAGGTTGAATTTAACTTCAGTCTTATCAAAGCTGAGTGCTCCTTGAACCATACGTTCATTACGCATCTTTTTTGCAATACTATCTAGAGTAAGAGTAGCTTCTACAATAGCAGGATGAGCTGTAGTATCTTTCTTTGTGAGCGATATATCTGCAGGGATTTCTCCTTTTCCAGTTTCTATAATATGCTGCGCTTCTTCATAAGCAAATCGCTGGTCAGAATGTATTATAGTGCGACCGAACCATTGATTATAAACTTTACCACTATCATCCATTTCAAAAACAGAAGAGAAACATAATTTATCTTCATGTGGATTTAAGGAACAAACTCCATTTGAAAGTACTTCTGGTAACATAGGTACCACTCTATCAACAAGATATACTGATGTTGCACGTTCATATGCTTCATCATCTAGTGGTGTTCCTTCTTTTACGTAATGACTTACATCTGCAATATGGATTCCTATTTCATAATGACCGTTCTCTAGTTTTTCAAAAGAAAGCGCATCATCAAAATCCTTAGCATCTGCTGGATCAATAGTATAAGTAAGTGATTCTCGCATGTCGCGACGCTTACTTATTTCTTGTGCAGTGATACTTTTATCTAGATCATTTGCATAATCTTCTACGGCTGCAGGAAATTCATAGGGTAATCCATATTGTGCAAGAATGGCATGGATTTCAGTATTATGTTCTCCAGGTTCACCTAGAACGGCTTTTACTCTACCATTAGGTGAATCTTGTTTATCATTCCATTCTACAAATTCAATAAGGACAACTTGTCCATCTTTTGCTCCATTAATCTCACGACCTGGAATAAAAAAATCTGTTGGTATTTTAGGATCAGTAACATTTACAAAAGCAAATTTTTCAAGAACCTGAATAACACCTACAAATTCAGTTTTTTTACGTTCTATTATTTTAGTAATTTCACCTTCAGGTTGTTGTCCTCTACGTCTATGATAAACATACACTTCTACTTGATCACCATTTAAGGCTTGACCTAGTGAACGACGCGGTATCATTATATCTTCTTGTAACTCTTCAGTAATTACATAACCAGTTCCACGAGTACTTATATCAATTCTTCCTGTATAATAATCGATGGCTTTTATAATTTTAAATTTACCACGATCTAGTTCTTCTATTTGACCTTTTGATTTTAACTGGTGTAATTTTTTTATAACTTGATTACGTCCACTAGAGTCTGTAATAGACAATTTTGCACAAATCTGTTTATAGTTAAAATCCTTATTAGATTCTTGTTTTAATACATTCAGTATGGACTGAGTGAGGTTAGGAAACTTTGATTTTATGCTTCCACTTTTCTTCTTCTTCATATTCTATTTTATACTTCTACAAAGTTAATCTTTTAAATCTCTGAGAAATTTTAAATGGTTTATACTTTGATTCTTAACGATTTGATACTATGTAATTAACAAATAATTAAGGAAAAACTGTAACTTTGTTAAATGTTAGTCGTCTATTGATTAATATAACTTCAATAATGGAAACTAGAAAGCCACTTAAAACGACCATCTTATTCATAGGGATTTTTCTAGTGGGAATAATTCTAGTGATTTTACTTATTAATAAAACATTAGATACAGAGCAGGCTGTTCAAATTTTTGAAAACACTTCTCCACTTATTGAAAATACTTCTCGAGCGAGTGTTTAGTATTTAAAACCATTTCCTATTACTCTAGTAATATCTATATAAAACGGAATTTCTATTTTACTTTTAAAAAAGTAGTAGCAATTATTGATTATAAAATTCATCTCTTTTCAACCTTATCCACATTATAAACAATATCATATTTTCTTTTTAAAAAATTTAATAAAAATTGATGATGGTGATGTAGTGTGAATAGCGGTATATCTTTTTAAGTAAAAATTAGGTAATCGATAACCTCTACACTTATCCTTACTTGTACACATGTTATTCTATTCTTAACTTGTTGTAGAGTAATAATCTAACTAGAATCTGCTAGGTTTATACACAGTTGTTAACAACCACTATCAACATCATAATGTCTATAAACTCTAGCCTTCAACCTTATTCATAAAGCTTATTTTAAGGCTGACAACTCACTTCTAAATACACGAGTTATATTTTGGTTATGTCGATTTAAAAGCTAGATGGACTATTAAAGCTTCATTTCCTAATACTTTCTTTCAGTTGATATCAACAGGTTATCTATTGTTTATGAATAGTGTAAAACCATCAATGTTAATAACCTTATATTATCAATAACTAAACTTAAATTTGTATCATAAAACACCACTGTTATGAACATTTCCATAGGAAACGACCACGCCGCTCCTGACTATAAACAAGCGATTATTGAAATACTTAAAAAAAGAGGTTACAAAGTAACTAATCATGGAACAGATACTTTTGATAGTGTAGATTATCCTGACTTTGCACACAAGGTAGGACAAGATGTTGATAACGCTACAGTTGATCTAGGAATAGTTATTTGTGGTAGTGCACAAGGTGTTTCTATGACGGTTAATAAGTATCAAAATGTACGTGGCGCTGTTTGCTGGTCTAAAGAAATAGCTGGACTTGCACGTGAGCATAATAATGCAAATATCATCTGTATACCAGCACGTTTCACTTCTAAGCAACAGGCAATAGGAATGGTAGAAACCTTTTTAGATACCGATTTTGCTGGTGGACGTCATCAAAATCGTGTTGATAAGATAGCTTGTTCATAATATCGCTTTCGCGAAAGCAAAACAAGAATGAATCTCAATAAACGACAACAATATCTAGATCTAGGGAATCAGTTACCTAATAAACATTATCATCTCAATTTTGATAATCATTGTTACTGGCGCATTGCACTAGATAATACACTATTTGCCCCATGGAAGAAAGTGATTCCAGCACCAGCTTATAGAAATATAACCGAAGAACAGCTGGATTATGTCATTCATTTATTAAAAAACTACCTCGTAGATGAGCAAATGTTACTGGCTCATAATGAGATCTCTTTAGGTTATCGAGGTAAGAAATAATAGTATTTACGTCTTAATATATAACTAAGTAATTAATTAAATTAGGTGATGAATTCATGAGAAAAGAAGCTTCTATTATTATCCATCAATTAAGAACTGCTGTACATCCACAAAAAAAGTTGATGGAAATATGGCGTGATCTGGAACAGTTTGATGAGGCTGATAAGGAGGAAACACTAGATGATCTCGACGCAAGACGCCAGGAATTAATGGCAGCTGGTGATGAAGAATTTGGTAACATGCTAGAAAAAATTATTACTGATATAAGAATAGGTATCAAACCACCGCAACCCAAAGTGGTCCCTAAAAGGTTTTAATTGGAATAATAAATATATACAGCACCATATTCTACCGCGGTGTTATTAGTTTGATCACCATTAATTCCAGTAGCGTTACTAGCTTCTTGAGATGCGCCAACTACAATACTACTCCCATAATTAGAAAGTGCTATACTAATTCCAAAAAAATCATCACCTTGAGTATTTGAAGCTTTAGTGTACGCTTGTTGATTCCATATATTATTAGTTCTTTTAAATACATAAATAGCGCCACTATCGAGCTCTGTATTATGCAACTCATTATTATTAATTCCAGTTACATTACTATCTTCTTCATTTGCACCTACTGCTATAGTATCTCCATCACTAGATATCGCTACACTAATCCCAAAGTTATCCATACTTTGAGTATTAGAAGCTTTAATATAAGCTTACTGACTCCATATTCTACCATTTATAGTAAATACATATACAGCACCACTGTCAATTTCTGTATTATCTAATTGATCACTATCTAAACCAGTACTACTACTATCTTCTTCATTTGCACCTACCACTAGAGTATTTCCATTATTAGAAAGATCTATACTACTACCAAAAGAATCTCTACGTTCTGTATTAGAGGATTTCACATAAGCTTGTTGGCTCCATGTATTACCATTTCTAGTAAATATATATACAGCACCACTTCTAAAAGCATTACCATCTTCTTGATAGGCATCTACGGCAAGTGTATTACCGTCATCAGAGATGGCAATTTCCCATCCAAAAAAATCACCGTTTTCAGTATTAGAAGCTTTTATATAATCGCTAGTAGATATATTATCTAAGACTAGTGTAGGAAGAATTTCTTCAGTTAATACAATATCTCCATTAGCATTTGTACTCATACATAACCATCGATTATTTTGATAAAAACAAGTAGTATTTCTACTTAAATCAAAAACGGTAGTTCCTTCTAATGGTGGATTACCTTACCCATCGGTAACAGATTCTACGTCTGTCACTATAGGTAAAACAAGACCTGTATTGTTAGAAGTAGTTATATCTAATGCACCTCGAGGATCATTAGTACCTATTCCTACTTGAGCTATAGTATAAATAGAAAATAAAATAAAGAGTAAGCTTATTAATTTTTTCAAAATGGTTGATTTTAAAAGAAAATTAAACCAACTCATTATTTTACCACACTATTTTTAGTGAGCAGCGGTTTCTAGAGCACATTTTATATAAACGGATATTAAAACAGGATGAAATACAAGTACTATAATACTATCTCTAATAGTATATTTGACTTATGAATTTTACTATAAAATCCTTTTCAGAATTCAGTACTCAAGAGCTTTATGATATATTACAATTGCGCTCTGAAGTATTTGTAGTAGAACAAGATTGCGTATATCAGGATCTCGATGGTAATGATCAAAAAGCGATTCATATCTTAGGATATGATGAAGATCAACTTGCAGCTTATACTAGAATATTCAAACCAGGTAATTACTTTGAAGAATGTAGTATAGGTAGAGTAGTGGTAAGTCCTTTACATAGAGGTAAGTCTTATGGTAAAGATATAATGTTGTCTAGCATCGCTTTCGCAAAAGCGGAAGCATATCCATCCATAAAAATATCAGCACAGTGCTATCTCGATAAATTTTATACAGATTTGGGTTTTATTTCCACGGGAGAAAAATATCTAGAAGATGGGATTCCACACCAGGCAATGATTTTAAAATTTTAATAATTAGTTATGCTAAATCTGGCTTCTTATTTTCCCTTTTTTGATTTGGCACTTGTGGATATTCTTAAAAGAGAATGTGATGTTGTTACTATTCCTGCTCATCAAGAAATATTACGCAAAGGTCAGTATGTAAAAGTGATTCCAGTTGTATTAAAAGGATTACTGCGAGTATACATTACTCATGAAAATAAAGAACTACTCTTATATCACATCAAGTCTAGTGAGAGCTGTGTAATGTCATTTGCTGCAGGAATTAAAAACGGTGTAAGTGATATTTTTGCTCAAACACTGGAAGAAACACAGGTTTTATTACTTCCTGTGGACAACCTTAAAATATGGCTTAAAATATATCCAGAATTAAATATCCTTTTTAACTCGCAATATGAATTGCGCTATGCAGATTTATTAAATACCATTGAAAATATGGTTTTCCATAAAATGGATGAGCGTGTTTTAAAGTTATTAAACGATAAGGCAGCTTTATCAAATCAACAAGAAGTTAAGATTTCACATCAAGCTCTTGCCGACGATCTTGCTACGTCAAGAGAAGTAATAAGTCGTGTATTGAAAAAACTTGAAAACGAGAATAAAGTAATATTATCTCATCAATCTATAGAAATACTCTAGTTGTGACTTTAGTCACTTTTTAAGGCTATCGAGTTAACTATTATTGTACTTCATTATTAAATTATAAATCATGAAAAAGAATTTAGGAAATATTGATAGAATTATCAGAGTACTATTTGCTGTAATAGTATCTGTTTTGTTTTTTACAAACGTTGTTACAGGAACCTTAGGTATTGTTTTAATAGTTATAGGTGGCGTTTTGCTAGCTACCAGTTTTATAAACTTTTGCCCTATTTATTCCATTTTTGGAATAAACAGTTGCCCTGTAAAGAAGTAGAAAAAGGAGTTAAAAAAAGCGGCTAAGGAATCTAGTTTTAAGATTTTTTAGCCGCTTTTATAAATTTTTAGAAAATCATTAATTTAATAATACCTCTTCTTCAACCAGAAAGAAACACGCACCAGTAAAATCAATGCAGGAACTTCCACTAGTGGACCTATCACTCCAGTAAACGCCTGACCAGAATTGAGGCCAAAAACCGCAATCGCAACTGCAATCGCAAGTTCAAAATTATTACCAGCAGCAGTAAATGCGATGGCTGCATTCTCACTATAAGTGGCTCCACGGTATTTACTAATAAAAAAGCCTATTAAGAACATGACTATAAAGTAAATCATCAACGGCACTGCAATCAACAACACATCAAATGGAATCTCAACAATGAGCTCACCTTTTAAGGAGAACATCAACACAATAGTGAGTAATAATGCTACTAAGGTAATGGGAGAAATCGCTGGAATAAATACATTCTCATACCAGTCTTTACTTTTAAACTTCACTAAGAAGTAACGACTTAAAATTCCCATAAGAAATGGGATTCCTAGATAGATCGCCACACTTTCAGCAATCGTAGCAATAGAAATATCTACTATCGCTCCATCAAAGCCAAAATAAGGCGGTAGTACCGTAATAAACAACCACGCATAGAATGAATATGCAAATACTTGAAAAACGCTATTGAGCGCTACTAAACCAGCTCCATACTCTGGAGAACCGTCAGCAAGGTCATTCCATACTAGGACCATGGCAATGCAACGTGCTAGACCTATTAAAATAAGCCCAACCATATACTCAGGATGATCTTGTAGAAAAATTAAAGCCAGTGCAAACATTAAAACTGGACCTATTACCCAGTTGAGAAGCAAAGAAATACTTAGAATTTTAGTGTTTTTAAAAACAACCGGTAAGAGCTTATAATCAGCCTTTGCAAGTGGTGGATACATCATTAAAATGAGTCCTATGGCAATAGGAATATTTGTAGTTCCACTGCTCATATTATTAATAGAACTAGAAATACTAGGTATGAAATAGCCTAACCCTATACCTATAGCCATGGCAAGAAATATCCAAAGCGTTAAATACTGATTGAGAAATGATAGTTTTTTTTTCATGATTTATTGAGGTTGTACTTTTGAAAACACATATTTCATTTCGGCAGCGATTTGTATACTGCGCTCTGTATAAACAGCTTTTTGTTCTGGTGTATTGTCGCTTACTTTTGGATCCAAATAATTAATTGAAATACGTTTCTCAGCACCTGGAACAACAGGGCAATTTTCTGAGGCATGATCGCAAGTCATTATAGCAGCAAATTCTTGTAATGGATTTATAGGGTCATCATATCGTTTTGAAAACGCTTTGATAGGTGGCATTACCTCGCTGTATTCCATATAATACTCTGGATTCTCTTTTTTCTTTTTTTGAGTAATTTCAAGACCTTGTTTTTTAAGTGTTTTAATAATTCTTGGGTAAACTGCTGTGACCTCTGTACCACCAGAATAGCAATAAATATCAACTACATTATAATATCTAGCGGCTACCTGAGCCCATACTTGACATAAATGGCTACGCCTTGAATTATGAGTACAAATAAAGGTAAGTTGTGCTTTTTTATAATTTTTAAAACTGTCATTGATATAGTTAGAAAGTTGATCGAGTTCCTGCTTTCGCGAAAACGGAATTGTATCTACCTCTATACTTTCCAGAAATTCTTTTATAGATAAAAACATGTATTAAAATTTAACAACAACCAGATCCTGGCTCGCATGAATTTTGAATTTGAGAAATTTTCACTTGTGGTTTTTCTTGAGGGATACCACAATTATCTTTGGCTAGACAATCAGTCAATTTTGACGTAAGAATGAAATTTGTACCATTAAAATCAATATCATATTTACCTATGGTTGTTGATTGATATTCTACTTCTATATCAACATCAGGTAATCCTAAACGGGACTCAGAGAGCTCAATGATTTGCTGTAATTTCTCTGGTTGGAGCCTGTGATCGTAATCGTTTGCTTCCCAAAGTTGAAAATTTATAACGGTTTCTAGTCTTTCAGTTCCACCACAATCTATAAAGTGTTTTACTATTTTACCTACTTCAGTAACGTGAAAATGAGCGGGAACTAAAGTACCGTCTGGTAATTCAAATGCAATGGAATTGAGTTGTGATAATTGATTTTTAAATTGAGATAATTTCATACTAGCAGCAGTTGTTAAAAACAGTAGTGTCGCGGTTTAATAAA
Source organism: Nonlabens sp. (assembly GCA_023301395.1). Taxonomy (GTDB): domain Bacteria; phylum Bacteroidota; class Bacteroidia; order Flavobacteriales; family Flavobacteriaceae; genus Nonlabens. The sequence goes on along the minus strand of JALZUY010000120.1, from coordinate 39 downwards.
GGGGAAAGCAAGTCTTTCATTATGTCCCAATTTTTAAAG
>JALZUY010000119.1 GCA_023301395.1 Nonlabens sp. | reverse complement strand
TCTTGGAATTCAGCTATAAATGGAATTTATGGTGATGATAACAACTACTCAGAACAAGTAGAAGTTGAAGAAGAAGTGAGTTATGAAGATAACAGTAGTTCCTATTACAAGAATTTATTTGATGAAAAAGCTCAACAATACGGACAAAACTTCTCTCAAGACAGCGTTTTTACAGATGTAGATAGTTATTCTTCTCAAAGTTATGATCAATCAAATCCAGATTACACCTCCAATTATGGTGGTGGAAATAGTGGTTTTGGAGAAAACCCATCTAGTGTAGTCATCAATTATTATAATAATGGATGGAATAATTGGGGTGGCGGTTTTGGCTGGAACAATGGTTTCGGTTGGGGAAATGGCTTTGGTTGGAATAGAGGTTATGGATGGAATAATTGGGGTGGCGGTTTCGGCTGGAACAATGGTTTCGGTTGGGGCGGAGGATTCGGCTGGAATAATTGGGGATGGAATAATAGATACTATGGATATGGTGGCTGGAACAACGGTTGGGGCAATTTCTACAACAGAAATTCTTTTGCTTATCAAAATGGAAACAGAAGTTATTATGGAAGAAATTCTATAGTGAACAGTAGAAATAATTCAAGAGGTACAACATCTGTAAACAATAGGAACACAACAAGACGTAACGTAGGTCGTGGAACAAATGGCGTGAGTCGTGGTAGATCTACAACTACAACAAACTCTCGTAGCACAAATAGTAATAGTTCCGGAGTTTCTAGAAGAAGCTCCACAAGATCAAACAATTCTTCAGCTCGAGGAAACAGCTCAAGTAGATCTTCAAGAACTTCCACAATGGGAAGTTCACGATCAAGCTCTTCTAGCAGATCATCATCAGCATCGTCGTCATCGAGATCATCTAGTAGTAGATCATCTTCTTCAGGCAGATCATCTGGTGGTACAACTAGAAGCAGTGGTCGTAGAGGATAGACTTTAAAAACACATTATCATTATGAAAAAATCAATATTATTAGGCGCCTTTTTACTAGGTGCATTGACAGCCTATGGCCAAACTATTGCCGACGGACTACTTTATGGTCAGCAAGGCTCTTATGGAACTGCTCGATTTAGAGGAATGAGTGGTGCATTTGGTGCGCTAGGTGGAGACCTTACAGCCATTGGAACCAACCCTGCAGGTTCAGTAATATTTGCAAATCACTATGCAAGTGCTTCCTTAAATTACACAGGAAATCAAACAGACAGTAACTTTAACGGAACTATTAACGAGGAAAACGACCACGATTTCACCCTAAATCAGGCAGGTGTGGTTCTTGTTTATAAAAACCAGAAAGAAAACGCGGCTATCACTAAATTCTCTTTAGGCCTTAATTATGATGATACTCGCAACTATGATGACAATCTATTTATTGCTGGCTCAAATAACATTTCTATTTCTGAGTATTTCTTAAATTTTGCAAACGGTGTTGAAGTAAGTAATTTTCAACTTCTCCCAAATGAATCCGTCTCAGGTTTATATAGATTTCTAGGAGAAAACGAAGGATTTGGAGTTCAACAAGGCTTTTTAGGTTATCAATCCTTTATTATTGATGGTGTAGATAACAATGATCCTTTAAACAGTTTATATGTTTCAAATACTGGTACTGGAACTTTTGATCAACAATTAGCTCAGAATACGTCTGGATATCAAAGTAAATTATCGTTCAACGGAGCTTTGGAAATCAAGAATAAAATTAGTTTAGGACTTAATGTAAACACACATTATATAGACTATCAAAGATTTACTTCGTTTGCGGAACAAAATGATAATGGCGCACTAGTAGATGCAGTACGCTTTAACAACAATCTCGATGTACAAGCATCTGGCATATCATTGCAAATAGGAGCTATTGTCAAAGTAACTAATAAAATAAGATTAGGTGCTACTTATGAATCTCCTACATGGTATGAGGTTGATGAATCTATTTCACAATCAGTATCTGCAAGACGTTCAGATGGAAGTGGCGGAACGATCAACGAGGTTATTGATCCTGATGTTATTAACATTTTCGCTCCTTACAACCTTAGAACTCCTGGTAGTATTACTGGTAGTTTTGCTTATATTTTTGGTAAAAAAGGATTATTAAGTGTTGATTATAGCTCAAGAGATTACTCTAGTTTAAAATTCAAACCTACAAACGATGCCTTCTTTGCGGCTAACAACCAACAAGCAAGTCAAGACTTAACCACGGCAGGAACCTTACGTATAGGTGGAGAGTACCGTGTTAAGAACTGGTCATTACGTGCAGGTTACCGTAGCGAAGAATCTCCGTACAAGGATAAAAACGTCATGGATGATTTAACTGGCTATAGCTTGGGATTAGGTTATACTTGGGGACAAACCACATTAGATATTTCTTACGACCGTGCTGAGAGAGATTATGGTCAGCAATTATTTGACACAGGACTTACTTCAAGCGCTGCAGTTAACAATATTCAAAATAACATTGTGGCTACTATAGGATTCAATTTCTAGACCATTTTAATTTATTAAAAAAGCCTTTGAGAATATATCAAAGGCTTTTTTTGTATTCAATAATTTAGATATTTATCAAGTTGTTTATACTCGTTTTCGCGAAAGCGTTGTCAAACCTATCTAGCTACCTTTTAATAGCAAAGTGACCAGTTGCCTCACCTTTTCTACCATCCTGCTCATATTCTATTTTAAACCAATAATCAGAACTAGGAAGCGGTTGTCCATTATAGATTCCATCCCATCCTGGTCCTGTAGTGTCTAATTGCTTTAACAATTTTCCATATCTATCAAATACATAAAGCCTTGTAAGTGGCAAACGATCTGCGCCTATGATGTTCCATGTATCATGATATCCATCATTGTTAGGCGTGAAAAAGTCTGGATAACCAAACACAAATACCTCAACTATAATTTCGCCACATCCAGAACGTTCTGCAATTGTAACAGAATGTAAACCTGGAGTTACATTATTGAAAATCCCGCTATTCACATATGGTCCATCGTCAAGTCTAAACCAGTATTCATCTGGTCCAGTTGCTGTAGCAATTACTTGGTGATCTACGGCATAAGTTTCGGTAGTCACATCTACACTATAGGATGTAGGAATACCAGATTGCCTCACATTTGTAGTTGTTGTATTATCACAACCTGTTGCTATTGCTGTTACCATTACTTCATAGTCACCAGGTTCAATGGCGTTATGAATTGCACTTATTGCACCAGCTATAGTTGTTCCATTTAAGAACCATTCAAATGTATAATCGGTATCATTAAGACCAGTATCTAATACTTCAGGACCATTGAGTAAAACACCATTAGGATCGATACAAAGCACATATTGAGACAACAAATTAGGTTGTGGCAATGGATTGATTATAAGATTTACAGTTGTAAAACTTACACAATCGGTATTATCATCTTCTACTCTTATGAATAATGTCGTGTTTGAATTATAATTATAATTAGAACTCACAGCATTAATATCAGCATCAGCATCATTTTGAGATTCGTGATAACTAACGGTTACTCCTGTTTGTGCTCCAATCACTTGTGGAGTAACGGCACTTAAATCTGTAACAGCCGCACCGCTTCCATCATCACAATCTGCAACATTCATAGGCATCACAGCAACTGGAGCAGGAACAGCTTCTATAATAAAATCACCTATTGCAAAACAACCAGTAGTGGTATTTGTAAGTCGATAACTGATTGTTTGCGGATTTACAGTATTTGAAAAAGAATTTTCATCAAGTGCTCCTACATTATTAAGAGCATCCATATTTGATTCATAATAAACTACTGTAACACCAGTCTGCCCATTTGCAATGTCCGTCGCACGATCTCTCAATGAAAACACAGATACTGTATCACCATCCTCATCACATTCTTCTAGATTAGGTACCGCAGCAATTGCAGGAATACCATTTAATATCAAATCAAATGTTGTCGTATTAAAACAGCCTGTGATTATATTTTCAACTCTTACAAAAATAGTTTCGGGAGAAGTTGTGTTATTATATAATGTTACTATTGAAGATGCAGCGGCATCAGCATCAACCTGACTGAGGTGATATGTAATTATAAAATTTGCAGCGGCTTGACCATTTAAAACAGCTGCTTCATTTTGAGTAATATCAAATATTTCAACTCCATCACCACTTGGGTCATCACAAAGCTCCAAATTTGCAGCAGCAGTTACACTAGGCGCTGGATTCAATATCAAATCAAATGTAGTTGTAGAAAAACAGTCTGTATTATTCACATTCTCAGTACGTACAAAAATTGTTTGTGGACTAGAATTATTATTAAAATTTAAAGACAAGGCCCCAGTATTCCCATCAGCATCGGCTTGAGATGGATGGAATGTAATTGATACATCTACAGCGTTTTGAGCACCTAAGATTGTAGCTAATTGTGTTGAGAGATCAAACAACTCTGTACCATCATTTGATGAATCATCACATAAGGTCAAATCACCAACAAGATTTGCAGTTGGTGTAGTTGTAACTATAATGTCAAACATACCAGTTGCATAACAATTCATGTTACCATTTGGAGTAACTCTTACGAATATGGTTTCTTGAGACGCTATCAAATTTGTATAAGCCGCAGGATTAGGAATTGCAGCAGCATTCATATCTGCATCCATTTGTGAATTATGATAAGTAATTGTGAAATCAACGGCATTTTGAGTTCCTAAAACATCGATTTCATTGCTAGTAAGGTCAAACATCTCAAATCCATCGTTAGACACATCATCACAAACTTCTAGGTCCGTGGGCGGATTAAAAACCGCTTGTGGATCCACTTGAATGATAAATGAAGTCGTATCGTAACAAAGTGCATTGCTCATACTTTCTATTCTTACAAAAATAGTTTCTGGACCAGTACCTGCATTAGTATACCCAGAACTACTCAGCGCACCTGTATCAGCATCTGCATCTGCCTGTGAGCTGTGATAGCTTATATTGAAGTCTGCTGGGTTTTGAGTTCCTAAGATCATTCCCATACGAGATGAGAGGATAAAGTTTGCAATACCATCATTTGAAACATCATCACAACCTATCATATCCATAGGCGTATTTGCAACTGGAGTAGGAGAAACTGTAATATCAATGGTATCACTAGACATACAAATAGACTCAGTGTAAACTACCTCATATACTCCATCTTGATTAACAGTGTAAGTAGGACCGTTTGCTCCCATAATTAACACCATGTCTCGATACCACTCAATAGTTCCAGTAGTAGATATGATTCCAGAATCTAGAATTACAGGCAATGCATCATCACAAAGATCTAAATTTGGACCTAAATCAATAATTGGATTAGTAATATCTATAATCACGTCATCTGTAACAGTTATAACGCTTCCATTGCAGCTCGTATAGTCTACTCTCGCCGTTATAGTTTCTGATTGGGTAACGCAATGAGTATATGTAGGCATAGAACTTAAAACAGCACCTGCAGAATCTCTCCAAGAAAAAGTAAAATTATTCCCACCGCTAGGTGTAAATCTCCAACCTTCAAAACTTGCAGACCACAGACTTGTATTTCTTCCTGTTGGCACATGTGCTAGAGTACCAGTAGCATTTTGAATCCCTAAAACAGCTAGTCCTCCGTTACTAGAGTCTCTATCATTGGGTATCGGGTTTGCAGGAGAAGTATCTGGTTTATTACGCACATAGACCTCAATAACATTGGTAGTTTCATAGAGGACAATTTGTGTCGTTGTTTCACTTCCGTTTGCTGAGCCTCCATTATAAATTGGCACTCTAGCATAGTTAACCACAAAAGTTCTACAAGGTGCTGTACCTAAAATAGAATAATTAATATCCGCACTACCGAATCGAGGATCAATATCTTGAAAAACACCATTAATAGAATTCCCTACCAAACCATTACTTATAACTGGTAACTGGTCAGCAGCATTAAGAGTAAACCCACAAAAACCACCTGCCGTATTATTTACTGTATCAAAAGTAATATTACCATTAGAACCTACTAGAATTTCATCAAAAGTATTTCCATAAAAACAAAAATCAAATGGTAAATTTATTAAACTGGACCAATTATCGTCTGTATTTACAGAAGTAGGAGTTCCTCCAAATGAGGAGAAAGGCGGCACGAAGGGAACTGCGCTCACCCTATAATCTGTGGTAAATCCTGTTTGTAGGAATGACGCATCAACATCTGCACAATTAGTGTTGCAATCCAGTTGAATGTCAGGACCAGCTGTAACATTTGGACATCCTGGCGCTTGACCATAGCTCATAAAACCAATAAAGAGTAATCCGATAACTACAAAATTTTTCATTATTTCAAAATTTGCTTTTTTCACTTTTTCATCTGCTTCCACAAATATGCAGAAATTTCTTAACAACATCTTAACGTAAAAGCACTTTTATTTAGTCTAAATCCCTTAAAACACTCCTATTACATCTGTATTCCATACCTTTGCTTTTTATAATTTATGGCTTATTATTAGAGCATATTGCACATGAAAATAGACGACTTAATTAACGATATCGATGATAATGATCACTTATCATCAAACGAGCAAACTCCATTGCGACCAGATGCTTTTGATAAAAGCGATGCTGAGAAAATAGAAATCATCAAAAAAGACATGCACCATATCCTAGAAACTCTAGGCATGGACATGACTGATGATAGCTTGAAAGGCACACCTAATCGTGTGGCAAAAATGTTTGTGAAAGAGATTTTTGGCGGTTTGAGACCCGACGCAAAACCTAAGGCCTCAACCTTTGAAAACAAGTACAAATACGGTGAGATGCTCGTAGAAAAGAACATCGTACTCTACTCTACTTGTGAACATCATTTATTACCCATCGTGGGAAGAGCACATGTTGCTTACATCTCAAACGGGTCTGTGGTAGGGCTTTCTAAAATGAATCGCATTGTAGATTATTATGCAAAACGTCCACAAGTTCAAGAACGTTTGAATATACAAATCGTACGTGAATTGCAACAAGTTATGAATACTGAAGATGTTGCTTGTGTGATCGATGCAAAACACTTGTGCGTGAACAGTCGTGGGATCCGTGACATCGAGAGCAGTACGGTAACTGGTGAATTTGGCGGTGCATTTAAGGATCCAGCGGTACGTCGAGAATTCCTCGATTACATCAAGATGGAAACTAAATTTTAATTTAAAGTGAATCGTAAGGCTGTTAATGACCTCGCTTTCGCGAAAGCGTAATCACAACAATCTCAAACAATATATAAATCATGGCGCGATATCAAGATCACAAGCTCCAATTGTACAACTCTTTAACAGGAGAAAAAGAAGTTTTCAAACCTATTAACGAAGGTCTTGTGGGCATGTATGTCTGTGGTCCAACGGTTTATAGTAATGTACATTTAGGGAATTGTCGCACGTTCATATCGTTTGACATGATCTATCGTTACCTGCAATATCTCGATTATAAAGTACGCTACGTGCGTAATATTACTGATGCTGGACATCTTACTGATGATGCCGATGAAGGAGAAGATAAAATCTCTAAAAAAGCACGTGTTGAAAAATTAGAACCTATGGAAATCGTGCAGCAATACACGCTGGACTTTCATGAGGTTTTAAAAAAATTCAACAACTTACCGCCTAATATTGAACCTACCGCAACAGGTCATATAGTAGAGCAAATCGAGATTATCAAAACAATAATTGATAATGGTTATGCTTATGAACGTAACGGCTCCATTTATTTCAACGTTCTTAAATTCAATGAAGATCATGAATATGGAAAGTTGAGCGGTCGCAAGCTAGAAGATATGATTGCAAACACTCGTGCGCTAGACGCGCAGAGTGAAAAGGATAATCCGCAGGATTTTGCCTTATGGAAAAAAGCAAGCCCAGCACATATTATGAGATGGCCTAGTCCATGGGGCGATGGTTTCCCAGGATGGCATCTTGAATGTACGGTGATGAGTTCAAAATATCTAGGAGAGACTTTTGACATTCATGGTGGTGGAATGGATTTAAAATTTCCGCATCACGAGTGTGAAATTGCTCAAGGTGAAGCCGCACATGGTCATAGTCCAGTTAATTACTGGTTGCATACCAACATGCTTACCTTAAACGGTAAGAAAATGTCTAAGTCTACTGGTAATTCTATTTTGCCAGACGAGCTTTTCACTGGTGATAATGACTTTATGGAAAAAGCGTTTTCACCTAGTGTGGTACGTTTCTTTATGATGCAAGCACACTATCGCAGCGTACTAGATTTTAGTAACGACGCGATTGCTGCTGCTGAGAAAGGATTCAATCGTCTTACTGAAGGAATGAAAACTATTGCAGATTTACCTGCTGGTAAAGAAAGTTCTGTAAATGTAAATTCATGGATAGACCGCTGTTATGCCGCAATGAATGATGATTTCAATACACCTATTCTTATTGCCGAACTTTTTGAAGGCTCTAAGATGATCCATTCTATTAAAGATGGTAAGCAAACGGCTACTGCTGGAGATATTAAATTGATAAAGGAAACTTTTAATTCGTTTTTCTTTGATGTATTAGGTCTAGAAACTGGCAATGCTACTGGCTCAACAGACTCTAAACACTTGGATGGAGCGATGCAGTTGATTATAGATTTAAGAACTCAAGCACGCGCAAATAAAGATTGGTCGACTAGTGATCAGATTAGAGATCAGCTAGTTGCTGCAGGAATTCAATTAAAAGATGGTGCAGACGGCACTACTTACACGACTAAATAATCATGAAGCACTCGCTACTGGCATATCCATTATTGTGGATCGTGAGGTTTTATCAAGTTGCGATATCTCCATTCACACCAGCGAGTTGCAGGTACTCACCTACTTGTTCCCATTATGCAGTTGATGCCTTAAAAAAACACGGCGCATTTAAAGGTGGCTGGCTTGCTCTCAAAAGAATATTGAGCTGTCATCCATGGGGCGGCAGTGGTTATGATCCGGTACCTTAATTTAGGTTTTGGGTCTTTAGGTTTAAGCGGAAAAACAAAATCAAGTTTAAGTTTAAGTTTAAGTTTAAGTTTAA
>JALZUY010000118.1 GCA_023301395.1 Nonlabens sp. | reverse complement strand
TTAAAACGTTCACAACTACGAGCTTCTATCATGGCGCAAATCAATAATTGGTCAAGAAAATAGCCATCACGACTTTGTCCTTTTTTCTTTCCTTTCATTAATTTTTTCACATATTCATCTTGACGTTGTAAACCTAGTTCAAGGCCACGTTCTTTCAACTTAGCAATCACCATTCTAAAGTGTCCCCATTCTTCAGTCACTACGGGAGATAATAACTCTACAATCCCTTCACGTTCAGAGTACTGCTGGATAATTGATATGATATTACTTGTTGCCTTTTGCTCACAAAAAGCATGATCTGTGAGGATATGCTGTAAGCTTATCGTAGAGATATCTGCCCATCGTGGATCAGTAGGTAATTTGAGACCTAGTGTAAATTTTTTCTCGCCTGTCATTTTCATAATACAAAGGTCGGTGATGCGGCATTGTTAAGCAAGTAAGGGCTTATGAATTCACTAACCGTATCGTTTGAAATATTTAAAATATTTTCTTAATTTTAAAGAATCTATAAAACCTAAGAATCATGACAATACAAGAAGTAGCAAGCAAATTAGTCGTAACGAAGAGTCTAAAGCGTATGAAGAACTTTATAGTCCGGAAATAACGAGTGTAGAAATGGCTTAACCTATGAAAGAAGTGTAAGGTTTTGAAGGTCTGGCAAAAAAAAGGAACCTGGTGGAAGGAAAACTTTGAAATACACGGTAATAAAGAATCAGAACCTCTTGTGGCCGACAATCATTTTACGGTTAGTTTTTGGATGGATACAACACACAAACCTAGTGGACAGCTCTTACAAATGAATGAACTAGCGGTTTATGAAGTGAAAGATGGTAAAATATGAGAGAGCAATTTTTTTATAATACAGGAGAATAAAATAGATTTATTTTCATTTTTTAGATAAGAACTGTTTTTAGATTTTGGAGAGAACATCTAGGATCAGTTCTACTTGTTTAGGATCTATATTTTTAATGAGAGTTTCTTCTCGAATATCTACCAGATGATCTAACCTCTCTAGTACTTTAAGGCCTAATTTAGTGATAGTAAGTTGAATTTTCCTGCGATCAGTAGGACACTGAATGCGTTCTACATATCCTTTAATAACTAGTTTATCTATAACCCTAGTTGTGTTACTATTGGAATGAATCATTTTGTCACTTACATCATGTAAACAAGCTGATTCACCTCTACGACCTCTCAAGATATGGAGCACATTAAACTGTTGAATAGTGAGGTCTTCTGTTTTTACAACTTCACTTATAGATTCTGTCATTTCAGTCCCTTTTTTTATTAAGGTAGTAACAAGATTTTTTGATAAAGGCATCTCAATTTTTCCCATAGCACTTACAATATTTAAGTTTATGTTAAATGTAATTACAAACTTAGGCCTTGTTTTATTAAAACCATGTTAATTCCTACATATTAAAAAGCTGTTCATTTTTATGAACTGTAACGAGTTTTAAAGAATAAACTATCTTTAAAACACTTTATCTAATTATATATATAATACAGAATTATGAAAAAGCTATTTATTGTAATTATCGTACTTACATCGCTAGCCGTTCAAGCACAAGAAGGTGGAGGATTTGGTATTAAAGCAGGACTCAACTACGGTTCAAACGGTGATCTTAGAGAAAACGGTCAAACAATTATTGATAATCCTGATGAAAATTTTGGATACCATGTAGGTGTTTTTAGTAAACTAGACTTAGGGCCTATTTACATAAGACCTGAGCTATCTTATACTCTTCTTAATAGTGAATACAACAATAGTGCGCTAGAGATTAAAAAACTGGATGCACCGGTACTTGTAGGTTTTAAAGTTATAGGGCCGTTGAACTTCTTTATGGGTCCATCTTTTCAATACATACTCGATACAGAGTTAGAGGAAATTGAACTTCAAGACGTAAAAGAAGACTTTAGTATAGGATTACAAGTTGGAATAGGAGTTAATTTGGGTAATCTAGGAGTAGATGTGCGTTATGAACGCGGTCTTTCTTCAAATGAGGCTGAGTTTTCTAGCTTAGGTCAATTAGGTACTCTAGATACTAGACCACACCAAATTATTCTTGGGTTGAGTTTGAAGTTGTAATTAATATATTGTTGTAATTCCGCTTTCGCGAAAGCGAGATTCTACAAACTAAAACTATCATTAACATCCTCAGGATAACCCATTTCTTTTTGCTTCTTGATATGTAGAATAACCATGATAAGCATAATTATAAAGTAAGCCTGTGGATAGTTTGCAATACTATGATGCAGGAATTTACCTATGGTGATTGTAACAGCCATTAATGCATAAATGAGTTTGAGCCAGTCCAGTAATTTCTTGTAAGGCTTGTTTATAAAAGAGATTGTATAACAGCCTAGAATAAAAGCATAGCCAGCAATAACGGTGATTTCACTACCAGAATAATGTAGTAATTTGAGTAATTCACCTATTAAAATAATAGCAATTCCTATGCGAGCAAATCTATAATAACGAGTCTTTTTAAAAGTTCCAGAGCTTATTAATAAGTAAAGCCCGGCAAATTGTGAAATCGCTAGCCCTATTCCAAAATCACTAATATACAATGAGTCTTCATCTATTAAACTCCAAATGAGAATGGCTATAGCCAATAAGTAGCCTATTGCAATGACTACATAATTTGTAAAATGCTTAGAATGTGTAATATTTGCCATTTATGCGACGTCTTTACCTTGAGATGCTACATATATGCTAAACCATTGCTCTATTGATAACTCTATTTTCAATGATGCAACGGCAGTTTTTAAGCGTTCAATCTTTCCAGTTCCTATCACGGGAATAATATGAGAAGGATGCATTAATAGCCATGCATATATTACTTTAGATAAATCACGCTCCTCAATCTGATCAGCTACTGTTTGTAGCGCCGTGTGAATTCTTTGTGATTTTTCATCTTGAGGATTTAATAGAGAACCACCGGCAAGAGGAGACCAAGACATAGGTGAAACACGTTTTTGAATTAAATAATCCAAATTTCCATTTTCAAAATGCTCGAGCTGCGCTGGAGAAATTTCAATTTGATTAGTAACCAGTGGCTCATTGATATAGGATTGTAAAGATTCAAATTGAACAGCTGTAAAGTTTGAAACTCCTAGGTGATTTACCTTACCACTTGTTTTTAATTCTTCAAAGGCAGTCGCTACTTCCATAGGATTGAAAAAAGGCGATGGACGATGGAGTAGAAGCACGTCAACATAATCTGTTTGTAGATTTTTAAGTGATTGCTCTACTTGATTTATGATATAATCCTTACTGTAATCGTAATATTTTAAGTATCGCTCAGGAAATTTTGAACTCTTCAGTTTGATACCGCATTTAGTAACTAATTGCATTTGAGAACGCAAAGAAGGATCTAGTTGCAATGCTTTACCAAAAGCAGCCTCACATTCATAGTCTCCATAGATGTCTGCATGATCAAATGTAGTCACTCCAGCTTCTATGGATTGTTTCAAAAATGAGAGTAATTCTTGATCATTCATTTTCCAATCCATTAATCGCCATATTCCTAATGCGATTCTTGAGAATTCCAATTTTGGTGAGAGTTTGATCTTAGTCATAGGAAATTGTTTGATTTAATTTTGATATGTAAATGAACCTTACATTCTATCAAAAGTGAAAATTATCTTATAATTATTTCTAAGCTTATATTTAAATCTAATTTTGATATAACATGGGCAGAGTACCTTTAAGTTTAAAGAGTATTAAGACTGTAGTTAACATTAAAAAGCCCAAAAAGTATTAAAGTCTTTGGGCTTTTAAGTAAAATACGATTTAAATTT
>JALZUY010000117.1 GCA_023301395.1 Nonlabens sp. | reverse complement strand
TGTTGAGGTGCCAGTTCTGACAACGACAGATGAATCAAGTGAAATTTTTGGTTTTGAGGCAACTGCGTCCCATGCCTTTAGTTATCTACCCGGCGCGTGAGATGGTGCAACGTAAAACAGTAATGAGTGGTGGTGGTTTACCAGGTAAACTTTCTGACTGTTCTGAAACTGATCCGACTTTATGTGAGGTGTTCCTTGTGGAAGGAGACTCAGCAGGTGGAACGGCTAAGCAAGGTCGTGATCGTGAATTCCAAGCAATCATGCCGTTACGTGGTAAGATTTTGAATGTGGAAAAAGCCATGACTCATAAGGTTTTTGAAAATGAAGAAATTAGAAATATTTATACGGCATTAGGTGTTACTATAGGAACTGAAGAGGATTCTAAAGCACTGAACATGGAAAAGCTTAGATATCACAAAGTAGTCATCATGTGTGATGCCGATATTGATGGTTCTCACATTGCTACGTTAATATTAACCTTCTTCTTCCGTTACATGCGTGAGATGATTGAAATGGGTTACATATATATCGCAACGCCGCCTTTATATCTAGTTAAAAAAGGAGCAAAGAAGCGTTATGCTTGGAATGATGAAGAACGTGATCAAATTGCAGAATCCTTTGGTGGTGGAGTTAATATACAACGTTACAAAGGTCTGGGAGAAATGAATGCTGACCAATTATGGGACACAACTATGAATCCTGAATTTAGAACACTACGTCAAATAACTATTGATAGTCTTCCAGAGGCTGACCGTGTATTTTCCATGTTAATGGGTGATGAGGTGCCGCCACGTAGAGAGTTTATCGAGAAGAATGCAATCTATGCAAATATTGATGCATAATTAAATCGCATTATTAATAACTATTAAAAGGTTCTTTATTCATTTAAAGAACCTTTTGTTGTTTTAAACAAAGCAGCTGTTAATTTATTCCTTAATTATAGAGTGCTAATTATTTTAAGTGCGCTCTGTTTTGTATTTTTACAATCTGCTGGAAGTCCAGTATATAGACATTTATTTCAATCAATTAAAATATATTATAATGAAAGTAACCGTAGTAGGAGCAGGCGCAGTAGGCGCAAGTTGTGCAGAGTATATAGCTATCAAAGACTTTGCAAGTGAAGTTGTCATCTTAGACATTAAAGAAGGATTTGCAGAAGGTAAAGCAATGGATTTAATGCAAACCGCTTCTTTAAACGGTTTTGATACTAAAATTACTGGTTCTACTAGCGATTATTCAAAAACAGCTGGTAGTGATATCGCTGTAATTACTTCAGGTATTCCTCGTAAACCAGGAATGACTCGCGAAGAATTAATAGGTATCAATGCTGGGATTGTAAAATCTGTAGCAACTAGTCTTGTGGAGCATTCTCCTAACGTAATCCTTATAGTGGTTTCAAACCCTATGGATACGATGACTTACTTAACACATAAAGTAACAGGTTTGCCTAAACACCGCATTATAGGAATGGGTGGAGCATTAGACAGCGCTCGTTTTAAATATCGTCTTGCAGAGGCGCTTGAAGCTCCTATATCTGATGTAGATGGTATGGTAATAGGTGGTCATAGTGATAAAGGTATGGTTCCTTTAACTCGTCTTGCAACTCGCAATTCAGTACCAGTTAGTGAATTCATTAGTGATGAACGTTTAACTCAAGTTCTTGAAGATACTAAAGTAGGTGGAGCAACTCTTACTAAATTACTAGGAACTAGTGCATGGTATGCGCCAGGTGCTGCAGTGTCTGGATTAGTTCAAGCGATCGCTTGTGACCAAAAGAAAATTTTCCCTTGTAGTGTAATGCTAGATGGTGAATATGGACTTTCAGATCTTTGTATAGGTGTGCCAGTTGTATTAGGTCGCAATGGTATAGAGAAAATTGTTGAAATCAACTTGACTGATGCTGAGAAAGCAAAACTTCAAGAAAGCGCAGCAGGTGTTAAAGTAACTAACGGATTGATCTAGTTAGACTTTTCTTATAAATTGAATAAAAGCCGTCCTTTTTGGGCGGTTTTTTGTATTTATTAATGAGGTTGTTTTTATCACGCTTTCGCGAAAGCGGAATTCAAACACTCTACATTATTCACAATAATTCCAGTCCTATTTATAGACCGTAGTAATGTATTATATTTGCCGCATGAGTTTTAAATGGTACATAGGTGCTTTAATAGCTATGATGTCGATTTTTGTTGTGCAACAACAAGATTTGATTGTTCATAATCAGGAGATTGTACTTCATTTTGACAATGATGCTATCTCAACTCAAGATGCTCAATATTCTATTACCTTATTGACTAGACAGCTTGAAGAAGCTGGGGCAATAAATGTTACTGCGGTTCTTCAAGAAAGTGGTCGTTATAAAATAAGCTACCATAGTGAGCTCAATGTAGCTGTTATTAAGGAACAACTTAATACTACTGAATTTCAGTCTTTTCTTGCAAATAAAAAAGAGTCTAAAACATTGCCATTTGAAGATGAATCATCTATTTATCAAATGGATGTTTATGATTTACAACAAGATGTAACTGGTTTTGCAGACACTGATAAAGCGCTTTTCTTTGAGATCAAGCAAGATTTTAATCGTGGAGCACAGGTAAATCACCCGTTCTTATCAAAAACAGTAGTTACTAATCCAGTAGGGTTATTATTGCAAACTGTGAACGGCACAAATAATTCACTAGGTCTTTCCATCGCAGACCGTTCTTATGCGATTCCAGCAGTACGAGCTGGGCCCATTTTTTCTTAAGAAAGAATCTTCTCTT
>JALZUY010000116.1 GCA_023301395.1 Nonlabens sp. | reverse complement strand
TTTTTATGATGAAGGTTCGTGAAGCTATGTCTTCAAGTGGCAATAATCCTATGAAAGGAGATGTTCACGTAGATGAATTTGTTATTGGTGGTAAAGATCTAGGCAAGACAGGAAGAAGTTATTCAGGTAAGAAAAAGAAAGCTATCACGGCTGTACAGCTCACAGAAGATGGAAAAGTAAAAAGGATGTACGCTATGAAAATAGAAGATTTCTCTGCACAGTCTCTACAGTATATTTTTGTAAACCATATCAGTCGTGATGCAAATGCAGTTACAGATGAGTGGCGAGGATATCGACCTATTTCAAAGGCTTACGATATCACTCAAATAAAGAGCAATGGCGGACTAAATTTTAAAGCGCTACATACAATGATTCATCAGGTTAAATCTTGGATCAGAACCACATACTTCTGGGTAAGTGAACACAATCTAAATAGATGTTTTAATGTGTTTTGTTTTAGAATCAACAGGTCACAAACTAAAGCGATTATATTTAACAATCTAGTTACTAAAATTGTCAACTCAGATATAATTTATCAAACCAAATTAATGCGTAACTAACTACTGACCTCTGTAATCTTTAATTAAATCCTATGTAAATATTGAAAATAAAATTGATCAGGCAGGGCTAATCTGTTTTAATTATCACTTGAACTTATAATAAACAAAAAAAGCTCAAAAGTTTTAAAACTCTTGAGCTTGATAATATTTTTTTTAGATTTTATCTAAAATATTTTGGATATTATTTGAAAATAGGATACTTCTTAGCTAATCGTTCTACCTCTTGTTTTAAGTCATTTTCAATACTTTCATCATCGTTTTCAAAATGTACAATTGCTTTATCTATTAATTGTACTATTTGAATCATTTCATCTTCCATCATGCCTCTGGTAGTTACTGCTGCAGTGCCTATTCTTATACCGCTTGTAATAAATGGTGATTGAGTATCAAAGGGAACCATATTCTTGTTAACAGTAATATGTGCTTTACCTAAGGCTTCTTCCGCCTGTTTGCCATTAATATTTTTGTTTCTTAAATCGATAAGCATCATATGATTATCTGTTCCACCAGAAATTAGATGATAACCTCTTTTAATAAATTCTTCAGCCATAACTTTGGCGTTCTTCTTCACTTGAACCATGTAATGAAGAAAGTCATCAGATAGTGCTTCTTTAAATGCTATCGCTTTTGCGGCAATAATATGTTCTAGTGGTCCACCTTGATTTCCAGGGAAAACTCCACTATTTAGTAATGATGACATTTTTTTTAAATTACCGTTCTTTAGTTTTTGACCAAATGGGTTTTCAAAATCCTTGCCCATTATTATTATTCCTCCTCTAGGTCCTCTTAAGGTCTTATGAGTTGTGCTAGTACATATATGTGCATAAGGAATGGCATCTGATAAGATACCTTTAGCAATTAATCCTGCTGGATGTGCAATATCAGCTAATAAAATTGCGTCAACGCTATCTGCTATTTCACGAAATCTTTTATAATTAATTTCTCTACTGTAAGCTGACGCTCCTGCTATAATTAATTTAGGTTTCTCGGTTTTGGCGATCTCTTGGATTTTGTCATAATCTAATAAACCAGTTTCTCTTTCAACTCCATAGAATGAAGTTTTATATAATTTACCTGAGAAATTGACAGGAGATCCATGTGTTAAATGCCCACCGTGTGATAAATCAAACCCTAATATCTTATCTCCGGGTTTTAAACATGCATGAAATACAGCGGTATTTGCTTGACTTCCCGAATGTGGTTGAACATTCACATATTCAGCGTTAAATAGCTCTTTTGCGCGTTCAATTGCGATATTCTCAATCTCATCTACAACTTCACAACCACCGTAATATCTTTTACCTGGGTAACCTTCGGCATATTTATTTGTCAGTATAGAACCAGCTGCAGCCAGAACATCATTACTTACATAATTTTCACTGGCTATTAATTCTAAACCAGTTATTTGACGGTGTTGTTCCTTTTCAATAAGGTCAAAAATCTCTTTATCGTTGTAACTCATTTCATTTATTCATTAAGATTGAAACAAAAATAATTCATTGCTCTTTGCAAACGTTATGAATATGATATATTTGATTAGTATTTCTTAACATGATATAACTTTAATTTATGCCACTTCAAACTAACGATCCTAGCAGAAAATCATGGATAGGCTATAACAGCGATTCTCATTTTCCAATTCAAAACATACCTTTTGGTGTTTTTCTCACTAGTGATAATGTAATTACAATAGGTACTAGAATAGGTAATTGGGCCATTGACTTGGGTGCTTTACAGGAAATGAATTATTTTGATGGTGTACCATTAACTGATGATATGTTCATGCAGGATACTCTTAATGATTTTATATCTGATGGTAAAAAAACATGGCGTCTTGTGCGTAATCGCATAGGTGATATTTTTGACTCCGAGAATTCTTTACTAAGAGACAATAAGGAACATAGAGATCGTATTATTTTTAATATGGATGAAGTTGAAATGCAACTACCCGTTTTAATAGGTGATTATACAGATTTTTATAGCAGTAAAGAGCATGCTACTAATGTAGGAACAATGTTTAGAGATCCTGATAATGCGTTATTACCTAACTGGTTACACATGCCAGTGGCTTATCATGGACGGTCAAGCACCATTATTCCTTCAGGAAAAGCTATTCACAGACCTAACGGACAGACTTTACCTGCTGGATCTGACCAACCTGTATTCGGGCCTTCTCGATTAGTTGATTTTGAACTGGAAATGGCTTTTATTACTACAGATGCTAATAACATGGGGCAACCTATAAATGTTGATGAGGCTGAGAATTATATTTTCGGAATGGTAGTCTTCAACGATTGGAGCGCTAGGGATATTCAAAAATGGGAATATGTACCACTAGGTCCATTCTTAGCTAAGAACTTTGCAAGTTCTATTTCTCCTTGGATTGTAACTCTTGATGCATTAGAACCTTTCAGAACAAAAGGGCCTGAAATGGAAAAACCTGTTCTTGATTATTTAAAGTCTCAAGGTGAAAAGACATATGATATTCATCTTGAAGTTGATATAACTCCAGTAAAAGGAAAACCTACAACAATTTGCAAATCAAATTTTAAATTCTGTTCAGATTTTTT
>JALZUY010000115.1 GCA_023301395.1 Nonlabens sp. | reverse complement strand
TGTAATTCTTTCCATTTAATATGGCAAGGTGATTTTATGGAAGGTTGTATTTGTGACATGATTTAAAGATAGTCATTTTTGAAATCTATTTCTTAAATAAGAATTGTTACAAGGTCTTTGTGTTTAACTTATTGTATAAATCTATTCGGTATCCTATGCCTATTTGAAATTCTTTATAGTTTGAAAGGTGTTTGTAGCTCGCTGTAATATTCCATTTACTCCAATTCCATTTGTAAAATGCCTTTGTATTGAACTCATTGAATTGCTTCCAGTTTATAAAACTAGTTTGCAAATAGAAATTATTAAAAATTTCTCTGCTTAATCCTACTCCATATCCAAATTCATTTTCACTTGTGGTACCATCAAAATTTAAGACACCAACAATTAAGTTTAAAAATAGATTTCTGTGATATTTAGAATTCGGTTGCGAAAAATCTAATGATTTAGATGTTTCCAATTTATAACTATGAAATTGAAAGTTATTGAAATCTCTGCCTTCTGCGGAGGCTTTGAAATTCAAATGAAAATCATTTGAAAAAATCACACTGTGATATAGGTTGTATTGGAATTCAGTATTTCTATTAAAATCGGTAACATATCTTAAACCAAAACTAAATTGGAATGGAAGTAATCCTTCATAATTGTCTAGTTCTAAGCCTATCGTTTGATAATTGACTCCATATATATTATTAATTCTATTTGTGGAATAAGGATGCCTAAGGATTATAATTACTTCATTAGGATCATTTTCTAATATTACCTCAATAATATTTTTACTTTCAATAACTATTACTTCTTTTTTATTATATGAAACGTTAGAAAACACCAAAATATCTCCATCATTAGCAACAATAGAAAAATTTCCATCAAAATCAGTTACAGTGCCATTATCAGTTCCTTTGACCCAAACTGTTGCGCCGTATAAAGGTCCATCAACATCACTCACATTTCCAGTAATCGTTCTTTGAGCGATATTGACTGTGCAATAGAATAATAAAAAAATTAGTAGAGTTTGTTTCATAGGTGTTTCTATAAACTAAAGATAATGAAGAATCCTGCATAGGCAAATCGTAAATGAGTAAACTATCTGTTTGATTGAGGTAATGATATATTATATGATTTGTAAAATTTAGAACAGGCTTCTTTTTCTACTATGGATTGTAGAGATTATTGAATATAATCTTGTAATTCTCTTTAAAACTTGAAAATAGGAAGGATTTATGATTACGCTTTCGCGAAAGCGTGACTAAAACAGCGATTTAAATTCTACTAAGTCGTAAATTTGCAGTCGCTTATGAGAACAAAATCAAGAAAAAAGAACAAAATTAATGTAATCACGCTGGGATGTTCAAAGAACGTCTATGATAGTGAGGTGTTGATGGGACAACTGAAAGCCAGCGGCAAAGATGTGGTCCATGAGGAAGAAGGGAATATTGTGGTGATCAATACTTGTGGTTTTATTGATAATGCCAAAGAGGAATCTGTAAACACGATCCTTGATTTTGTAGAACGCAAGAAAAACGGTGAAGTAGATCAGGTATTTGTATCTGGTTGTTTATCTGAGCGTTATAAGCCCGATTTGCAAAAGGAAATTCCAGATGTGGATCAGTATTTTGGTACAACAGAGCTGCCGTCGCTGTTAAAAGCGCTAGGTGCTGACTATAAACACGAGCTCATAGGTGAACGTGTTACTACGACTCCTAAGAATTATGCTTATTTTAAAATCGCCGAAGGTTGTGATAGACCTTGTTCTTTTTGTGCGATTCCATTAATGCGTGGTGGTCATAAAAGTACACCTATTGAACATCTCATAATTGAGGCTGAGAAACTAGCAGCAAAAGGTGTTAAAGAATTGATTCTTATTGCTCAAGACTTGACCTATTATGGTCTTGATTTATATAAAAAGAGACGTCTTGCTGATCTTTTAAAAGAACTAGTAAAAGTAGAAGGAATCGAGTGGATACGCATGCATTATGCCTTTCCTACTGGTTTCCCTATGGATGTTCTTGATGTAATGAAGACCGAGGATAAGGTTTGTAACTACCTTGATATTCCGTTACAACATATCTCAACTCCAGTGTTGAAATCTATGAGACGTGGTACTACGTTTGAAAAGACCAACGCGTTGCTTAAAGATTTTAGAGCTACAGTTCCAGAAATGGTGATACGTACCACACTTATTGTAGGTTATCCAGGAGAAACTGAAGAAGATTTCCAGATACTAAAGCAATGGGTAAAAGACCAGCGTTTTGAACGTATGGGATGTTTTACCTATTCTCATGAGGAAAACACGCATGCTTACAAACTAGAAGATGATGTTCCTGAAGAGGTGAAACAAGACCGCGCAAACGAAATCATGGAAATTCAATCTCAAATCTCATGGGAATTGAATCAACTCAAAATAGGACAAACCTATAAAGTCATTATAGATCGCAAACGTGGGAACTACTTTGTAGGTCGTACAGAGTTTGATAGCCCAGATGTGGATAACGAAGTATTGATCGATGCCGAGAAACATTACCTATCTGTAGGTTCGTTTACAAACGTAACCATTACTGAGGCTGAGGATTTTGATTTGTACGGTACTCCAGTGGAGTAATGTTTTTTAGATGTCATTACGAGTAGCAACAGCGACGAAGTAATCTGCTGTTGTGAAAAATAAAAGTATATTGCTTGGCTTTGCTCGTAATGACGTTTAAGAAATCTGAGCTCTTAACGATACAACATTCAAGTTCTGAATTTCCGCACTTGATGCGGAATCTATAAGTATCAACCGCAATGCTGGTTTGAAACGTCACTACGAGGAGCAATAGCGACGTGGTAATCTGACTTTGTGAATACGATAAGCAGATTGCTTCTCTCGGCACAGCCGAGACCGCAATGAAGAATAGAAGTCAAATTCTTATATTTTTGGCTTTGTTTTTGTTTTACTTTGATAAAGTATTTTAGCGGTATGAAAAAGTTGTTGTTTGTTTTGTTTCTGATAAGCTCTTGTTTAATGTCACAAGCCCAAATCACCTACTATCAAATTGAAGATGGAAGAGTGATGGACTTTTTTCAATTTGAAAAATATAAAAAATCTCTTTCTACAGGTTTGGTATTATATAAGAAATTGAGCACAAGAGAAGCACAGGATTCTGTCATTCAAACCGTTAAAATCTCTGTAGTAAAAAGTGATCCAGATAGTAATTACTACGACCCTTTTCAAGTACATCGTGAAAAAATAGGACAACGCTTTCCTATGGAAGAGTTTGTTTCTAGTGATAGTTCGGGAATGGATGATGTGGATTATACAGGGAAACCTACGATAGTTAATTTTTGGTTTACCAACTGCGGACCGTGTATTGCCGAAATCCCATATTTGAATCAGCTAGAAAAAGAGTTTAGAGGCGAAGTGAATTTTGTGGCCATCACATTTGATAAAAGCTATTTTGTAAATCGCTTTTTAGACCGTGTAGCATTCAATTTTGATCATATTACAGAGGTGCGACCAGCCATAGATGATTATGGTGTACAGGCTTACCCCATGAATATTTTATTAAATAAAGATGGTAACGTAGTTCAAGTCTATGGTGATATTATTGTAGAGCACTTACATCTATCTGCTGCTTTGAGAGAAATGGTGAATGAGTAGTTTTTAATCTCAGTTCTAAGTGGTTTTAGAAGATTGAATTTCCGCACTTGATGCGGAAACTGCTTATCGCATTCTCACAGATAGATTGCTTCTCTCGGCAAAGCCGATATAGCAATAACGTTTTAAATGGACTAACAACTAACTGTCTACTAATTACCTTCATCTTTCTTACGTTCTTCTACTCGAGCTTTAAAACTGCGACGGTCCTTAGTTCTTGAACGACCATGTGTTTTGCGATTCCATAATAAGAAGATAAAGAAGGCGATAATTACCGCGCCTATATAAAACCAGTCTTTATACTCGCTTATTGCTTCCATTCTCTATTACGTACATCGGTTTCAATAACTCCATCTCGTAGACGGATGACTCTGTGAGCATGCTTAGCAATTTCTTCTTCGTGAGTTACAAGAATTACCGTATTACCATCGGCATGGATTCTATCAAAAAGGCCCATTATTTCCACACCAGTTTTAGAATCTAAGTTTCCAGTAGGCTCATCGGCTAGGATAATGGATGGATTATTAACTAGAGCTCTTCCTACGGCAACACGCTGTCGCTGTCCACCAGAAAGTTGGTTAGGTTGATGATCCATACGATCTGCTAGTCCTACACTATCAAGAACTTCAGTCGCACGAGCGTTGCGTTCCTTTTTTGATTTCCCAGCATATACCATAGGCAAGGCTACGTTATCAAGAGCAGTAGTTCTAGGTAATAAGTTGAAAGTTTGGAAGACAAAACCTATTTCTGTATTTCTAATATCGGCTAGTTGATCATCGCTCAAGCTAGAAACGTCTGTACCATTGAGTTTATAAGAGCCAGCAGTAGGAGTGTCTAGACAAC
This sequence comes from Nonlabens sp., assembly GCA_023301395.1. Lineage (GTDB taxonomy): Bacteria > Bacteroidota > Bacteroidia > Flavobacteriales > Flavobacteriaceae > Nonlabens. Next base: position 2,181 of record JALZUY010000115.1, on the reverse strand, counting down.
CTAGTAAGTTCATTAATGTAGATTTTCCAGAACCCGATGGTCCCATAAGCGCTACATAATCACCACGTTTGATTACTAGATCTATTCCTTTAAGAACTTTTACAACTTCTTGTCCTAATTTAAAATTACGTACGATACCTCGCACATCAATAACATTATCGCTCATAAAGTAAAAATATAGAATTAAGCTCCTTTCTCATAGGACGTTTTAAATCTCTTAACGTTACAATTTGATATAAAAACGTTCTTGCAACTGTTCAGTACGTAAAAATAAGATACCTAAATCAAATAAATCCACACTAGCCGTGACTTGTGAGTGCTTACATAATTGATCCCATGCCGCAGTCATGCCAGCAGACCAGTAAATATCATCGAGTACAAAAACGGTATTCCTATGAGCACGATTCAAACAAGATTCAAAATAAGCAATTGTCGCAGCACCATCATGATGGCCATCTATATAAATCAAGTCATAAGTGGTCTTGTCAAGCGCTAGGTGTTTTTTGAATGTGCTACAAATAGAGTTTACATTGTTCAACCCTAAATCTTTAAACTGACTAGATGAGAACTCGTGTATTTGAGAACTACCTTCTACACTTGTAATTTTAATGTCGGGATTTGCTATTGCCATGGCATGAGTTGCAACACCTAACGATGTGCCTAATTCCAGTACATTTTCAATTTCAAAATATTGACATAATCTGAATAATAATTGAGCAGATTTCTTGTCACTAGAATTATATTTTAGAATATCACTGACTTTACGCGCGTTAGTCTTAAATACTTTACTGCCAGCACCGTGATCTTCGATGTGTAGTATGGTATGATTGTTTTTTAAGCTTTCGCGGAAGCGTTTTATATCTTCATACTGCTCAAAACATTTTTTCTCTCTCAAACATTTTTTCTCTAGCGTAAATACAAACGGTGAGTGAATCCCATGTAAGTGAAAGGATTTAAGGCAATGTTTTATATAATGTATGAGTTGGTGGAGCAAAGGTGTGATGCTTGATGTTTGCATGAAAAACAAATGTCAGTTCGAGCGCAGTCGAGAACAATTTGTGGAAATCAATATTAATTTAATTCCTTAAAATCTGGTCCATATTTATAATGTGTCCAGTTTCTACATTCGGCTAAAATAGTCAACATATCAAAATCTTCATTTGCTAAAGCTCGTTTCTTTTTGGAACTCCATTTTTTAATTTTCTTCTCAAAATAAATTGCTTGTAGTACATCATTGAAGCATTCGGAAAAAATAAGTTTTACTGGTCTTCGGGTTGACGTATAGGTTTGTGCTTTGGTTCCGTTTTGATGTTCAAAAAATCTTCGCTCTAGGTTGTTAGTAATGCCAGTGTAAATTGTTTTATCTGAACACTCTAGTAAGTAGACATAATATTGATAATTAAACATAGTTACAATATAAGTAAAAACTTAGAGATTATAAGCTGTTCTTGACTGCGCTCGAACTGACATAACAGAGAATAACTTACTTTGAAACTGTTTACGACTGCGGCGGGCTAAGTTAGAACTGGTGTAACATAGAGTAACTTGCTTTTAAACTGTTCTCGAACTGATTTTAAGTATCAAAAAAATATGTGGATTTCAAACTGTTCTCGAATGCGCTCGAACTGAAATTAAAGTTCAAGTATATAAACAGAAAACAAAGAACAGTCTTACCCAATCGCCTCAGTAAGTTCCAGCCATTCCATCTCACGCTCTTCTAGTTGTTCTTTTACTTGATCTAGTTTTATGGAATTATCTGCGAGTTCTTCTGGTGTGAGAGATGTGTCTAGAAATGATTCTTGAAGTTTCACACGTTGTTCTTCTAGTTTTTTAATGCTGTTTTCTAATCTTGAAACCTCTTTTTGCTGCTCACGAGTAGGACCTGAAGACGCGACGGGTTTTTTCTCGACGGGTTTTGGAGCGATTACTTTTTCGCTTGGAGCGGTATCATCCTTATCCAGTGCAAGATCTGTATTTCCTACATAAGCACGGAAATCACTGTAGTTCCCAGGGAAATCAGTAATGTTTCCAGACTGGTTGAATACAAATAAATGATCTACAATCTTGTCCATGAAGTAACGATCGTGACTTACTACGATAAGACAACCTGGGAAATCCATAAGGAAATTCTCTAGAATGTTCAATGTAGGAATGTCAAGATCATTTGTAGGTTCATCTAGA
>JALZUY010000114.1 GCA_023301395.1 Nonlabens sp. | reverse complement strand
CCGACGCTCTTCCGATCTAGGTAGATTTGCAAGTGTTGATCAACTGGACAATCGTGGCTTTGGAAACATACAAACTAGTTTTTCTAACTTCTCAAGAAACACAATAGGTGCAAAGTATTTAGTTTTTGATCCATTAAAGTTTTGGGGAGAAAAGAAAGTTAATATTATGAGCTGGAAAGCAAATCATAAACTCCACTGGAAAGATTTAGTACCAGCGGTTTCTATTTATGCTGGTGCAAACATTGATTTATCAGACACAAATTCACTGACTCCACCTAACGATCCTACATTTTCTCCACGATTTGAATTGATTACACAAAACAATTGGGGACGATGGGTATTTGTAACTAACTTCATCGTAGATCGCATCACAACAGATTTTCCTTCTTATCAATGGATTGCAACTATGACTCATAGTATTAACCGTAAATGGGCTGTGTTTGGAGAATATCAAGGATTTAAGTCTGACTTCTATAGTGATGATTTAGGTCGCGGTGGAGTGGCTTATTTAATTTCAAAAGATTGGCAAGTAGACGCTAGTGCGACTGTTAACTTTAAGGATACACCAACTGTTTTTCAAGTTAACTTTGGAATGTCATACAGATTTGACTTCCATAAAGATGATGAGCGCATAAGCCAGAAAAAGAACCTAAAAGGAACTGGCGATGATAGCGGTAAAAAGAAAAAGGAAAAAAAGAAAAAGAAAATAGATTTCTAAGAATCACCTATGATTGAAATCAAACAAATTACAGCTCCTACTGATATAAAGAAGTTTGTAAAGTTCCAGCAAGAACTTTATAAGAACAATAAATATTATGTGCCACCTATCATTAAAGATGAGATGGCAAATTTTGATCCTCAAAAGAATCAAGTATTTAAAAATGCAGACTGCTCATTATTTCTCGCTTATCGCGGTAAAGAGATCGTAGGGCGTATTGCGGCAATAATCAACTATGTAGAGGTCAATGAACAGCAAAAATCCAAAATGCGTTTTGGATGGCTAGATATGATTGATGATATTGAGGTTACTAAAGCATTACTTGTTCAAGTTCATAAAATAGGAAAAGAGAAAAAACTTGAATTTGTGGAAGGTCCTGTTGGGTTTTCAAACATGGATAAAGCTGGACTTCTTGTAGAAGGTTTTGAAGAGATAAGTACAATGATTACGTGGTATAACGCTCCTTACTACAAGGAACATCTAGAGCAACTAGGATATGAAAAAGCTGCTGAATGGGTAGAATTCAAATTTAAAACTCCTAACCCTATTCCAGATAAAATCAACAGATTTGCAGACATCGTTGCAGAGCGTTATCATTTAAAATCCCTTCGCTTTAAGACAATGAAAGAGATTTTACCATATGTAGACGGCATGTTTGACTTACTTAACAAAACTTATAGCAGTCTAGTAAGCTTTGTACCTATACAGCAATATCAAATAGAATTATATAAAGAAAAGTACTTGCCGTTTTTAAGCCCAGACTTTGTAGAACTGGTCACAGATCAAAACGATCGATTAGTAGGATTTGCCATAACTATGCCTTCCTTCTCAAGAGCACTTCAAAAAGCAAATGGTAAATTATTTCCTTTTGGCTTTCTACATTTACTCAGAGCAAAGAAAAAAAATACCGATGCAGCTTTTTATCTCATAGGGATAGAGCCAGAGTATCAAGGTAAAGGAGTTACTGCTATTATGTTTAGAAACATAATTATAAACTTTACTAATTATGGTATTGTAAACTGTGAAACAAATCCAGAGCTAGCAGACAATCTTGCAGTACAAGCCTCATGGAAAAACTACGACCCTATACTTCATAAAAGAAGACGTACTTATAGAAAAGATCTCGTATAAAATGGCTTGTAATTAATAAAGCATTTGTATGACTTACAATTAAAAACTCTATGAAACTTACCCTACAACTCGCTGCGATTTACAATCTAATTTGGGGCGCATGGGTGGTGCTGTTTCCTAACCATTTCTTTGAACTGGTAGGAATGGAACCGCTCAATCATCCTATGGTGTGGCAAGGAATGGGAATGGTCATAGGCGTATATGGACTAGGTTACTGGTGGGCAAGTTATAATCCCATGCGCCACTGGCCTATTGTAGCTGTAGGATTCTTAGGTAAGATTTTTGGACCCATAGGATTTATATTCAACTATGCACAAGATATCGTTCCATTTGAATTTTGTTACACCATGATCACAAACGACTTCATATGGTGGACTCCTTTCTTTTTAATCCTTAAAAAAGTACATACCGACTATAAGTGGAAATTGTCATGAAGCACAAGCTCCTACTCTACTCATTTATAGGATTCTATGCATTTGCAGGAATCATGCATTTTATACAACCGGCAATTTACCTTGAGGTCATTCCAGACTGGTTAGGTAACAAATCAATAATTAATTATGCTGCTGGTGCCGTTGAAATCTTAGTTGCAGGATTGGCATTTTTTAAGCTTTCGCGAAAAATGAGTTCCTATCTTGCTATTGCTATGCTACTCGCATTTGTAATTTCGCATGTCTATTTTATACAATTAGGAAGTTGTGCAGGAAAATTTTGTATTCCAGAATGGGTTTCTTGGATTAGGTTAATTATCATTCATCCATTACTCATTTTGTGGGCTTGGAAAATTAAAAATATAACGCAGTAAAATGAAAATAGAAATTTGGAGATTGGCGATTGATTTTGGTCTAATGATATTGATATGGATGGTTCAAATGTTGATATATCCCAGTTTTAAATACTTCGACAAAGAAGGACTCGCAAAATGGCACAAGATTTATGCAGGAAATATGGGGCTAATTGTAGCGCCCATGATGTTTATACAAGTTTACCTTGCATATCATTTTTGGAAGAACTTTCCCGATATGTTTGCGACTAATATTATGTACACCATTTTAGTAGTACTTACTTGGATTGCTACGTTCTTGTTCTTTATCCCTATGCACGCAGCAATTGATAAAAACCCAGAAGATCTAGTGCTCCTTAAAAAACTAACTACCTACAACTGGATGCGTGTCCTATTATGGACCGCTATTGTAGTGTTAGACGTCTTTTTACTTTATTAGATATTTTGAAATAGACTGAGAACAATTTGCCCTTTTTTAGTTCCTGGTGTAAACTCATGCATATAACCAGCTTGAAATTTAAACTTTGAATTCAGTTTATATCCTATTCCTGCAAACGACCAGTTCCTGTCAAAATATTGAACCGTTCCCGTACCAGTCTTTGTCTGGCCATTAATGAAGGTTTCATTCCATAAGGCTAGATAATAAGTTTTATCAATAATCTTCTTGTTATTCAAAGGAACATTAAGAAACAACATATAACGGAATCTACTACGGAAATCCTGGTTCTCAACAAATCTTTCCTCAATTCTTATACGGTGGCGCACTTCAAAATATTCACTTATAGAACTATTCCACCATATATCCTGGTGTAATCTATGCTCATAACTAGTCGCATCACTATCACCTCTTGCTCCACTATTGAAATAACCATAACCAGCATATAGAGTAACTTGTGCACTAGCAGGTTGATAACCTATGGCAGCGCGACCTATAAACTGTTGAAAATCACTTGGTATTTCATAAGACCTATATTGAAGATCTACAGCTAGTTTCAATTTGTTCCCTAGATTAGTATTTATAAAATACTGATTCCACAGTCCCGTTTCATTTATGGACTCCTGACCTGTCATAGAATAATATGATATTGATAATAACACGATGATTAAATAATTACGCATAAAGATAATTTAAGTAACAAATTAAAGTATCCTATTGATAATATCAATGCTTCTTAACCCGATTCTAACAAAAATATTTAAAATAATTATCATTT
>JALZUY010000113.1 GCA_023301395.1 Nonlabens sp. | reverse complement strand
GTATTGTAATAACTCTCTAACGATGGCGTCGCAGATCCTAATAAAATCTGAGCCTTCTTCATGTAACCTAGGAATACGGCAGCGTCACGTGCGTGATAACGAGGATCTGGATCAAACTGTTTAAAACTGGTCTCGTGTTCCTCATCAACAATAATAAGATTGAGGTTTTGAAATGGTAATAATAACGCACTACGAGCTCCTATTACAACGTAAGGTTCATTTGCATTAATGACATGATTCCAAACCTCTAATCGTTCATTAAGATTATACTTAGAATGATACACCAGTACTTGATGTTTAAAATAATGTTTAAGTCTAGTTATCAATTGAGTAGTAAGCGCAATTTCAGGTAATAAGTAAAGTACTTGATTGCCTAATTCTAATTGTTCTAGAATAAGACGCACATAAATCTCAGTCTTACCACTTGAGGTTACACCATGTAATAATGTAGGTTTATGTTGAGCAAATCCTACTCTTATTTCTTCAAGAGCAGCTTGTTGTGCTTGTTGTAATTGAGTCAACTCATGACCAGTTTCTTTTTCATCGAGAACACGATCTACAGCTTGTTCTTCTTCTATAAAAATATCTTTATCAATAAGTGCTTTTATAACAGCACGAGAAACGCCAGCACGTTCTTGTAACTGTTTACTACTAACTAACTTCTTTCCCGTTTGCAGCATGAATAGCGACATCACCGTTTCTCGCTGTTTAGGAGCACGAGTCATATCATCGAGTAGTTCTTTGAGTCTTTCCTCATCAGTATACTGCTGGTTGAGGAAGATATATTTTACAGTTTTGGCCTTATAAGTAGAATAGACTTCTTCTTGAAGAATGATCCATTCTTGCTTCAACATTTTTTGAAGAATAGGAAGAACGGTCTTGCGGTCTAGAATTTCCATTACTTCGTCCACTTTCAATACTTGTCGGTGACTTAGAGCTTCCATAATGAGGAATTGCTTATCATCGAGTAATGACTCATCGATCTCTGTTTCGGCATTCTTAATAACTACCGTTTCACTTTCTAGTAATAGAGATTTAGGTAATGCCGCACGCATGACTTGACCTATACTACATACATAATATGAGGCAATCCATTTCCAGAATTTTAATTGATCAAGAGTTACTGTAGGTTTTTCATCTACAACGAGTTCAATATCCTTGACCTCATAATTCAATGGAGCCGTTTGATGAATTTTATGAACAATTCCTGTGTAGATTTTGGACTTACCAAAAGGAACAGCCACACGCATTCCAGGTTGAAGAAAATCAGCCTCGGCAGTGGTAACTCGATACGCAAATAAGCGCTCGAGTGGCAATGGTATAATTACATCTATATAATAAGCCATAAAAAAATCTACTATGTAAAAATAGTAGATGATTTAAAGTGTTTCTATAAAAAACGAACTAATTTATCAAGTTCTTATTTTAAACGTACCCAAGTTTGAGTGCGGTACAAAAAGAGAATGTAACCTCTTACCAATAACAAGTCAGGATTATCCTCATTCAACCATATTTTACATTCGTATGATTTACCATTTTCAGGGTCGAGAATGGTTCCGTTTTTATATACTTTACCTTTTTTTTCTAAATCATTAATGATAACTAAACCTTCAATAGGTGCGTCTTTCAAATCACCATCACAATTGAGGCATAAAGGTGTTTCTGGTGCATCTGGATCGAGTACCTGTAACACTCTACCATAAAATTTATCATCTTTTTCAAAGATTTCTATTTGGGATTTTACAATTCCTGTTTCATCATCAATGGTTTTCCATGTTCCCGTGATGTCTTGTGAATACGCTTTTGCGAAGGCGAATACCAACAATAATACCGTAATAAATAATCTCATAGTTGTAAATTAAAAAGCCACGTAAATTACTTTACGTGGCTTATAATAAGTGAAAAGTTATAATTTAAGACTTACCTAACATACCATCTTTCAAGTCTTCGTCTGCTGGGTCATCACCTAACCAGATACCGAATAAACCTCTTTTAAATTCTAATCCTGCTATTGATCCAATTAATTTACCATTCTTAGAAACCATCGTTCCTTTTCCCGGAATATAAGCGATTTGAAACTCATCACCTTTTACAATAGCGTCCTTGAAAAACCCAATGAAAGTATTTATTTCACTTTGAATTGCCTTACGTTCTTTACTTGAACAGCTATCTTCAAATCCGCTAGTTACAGCATCTTTCATTTTCTCTTGAGTTACTTTCTCGTCGGTAATGTCTAGAGTAATTGCCATAGGTAGATCTGCATCTACTAGTGTATTACCATCGCCAGACTTAACTGTAGTGTATAAAGCACCTACATATAGATCATACCAAAGTTTTTCTCTCATTCCTGCGCCATTAAGCATTAACTCTTGAGATTCAATAGTAAGAGATTTTTCAACCTTTACATCGTTGATCGTTACCTGTGCGCCTGCAGTAAATGTTGCTACTAGAGCTACAGCTAATAAAATTACTTTTTTCATTATGTTTTTATTTTGGGTTTTTAAAGATAATATTAAGTATTCAAATTCTGTGCCTTTAATTTTCTTAATGATGCATTTAACTCAAATCCAAGCAATAAGATATTTGAATTAAGCCATATATATATCATCAATATAAGTAACGCTCCTATCGATCCATAAATTTCATTATAGGATGTAAAATTCT
>JALZUY010000112.1 GCA_023301395.1 Nonlabens sp. | reverse complement strand
GCGAGTGGATCTACACTCATCCATATACTTAAACTAGGGTCATAATAGCGTGCTCCATAATAATACATACCGGTCTCGCTGTCCAGTTCTTTACCGTTGAACTTGAACTCTGTCTGGTAATAAGATATGCTGGTTTGCTCTGCCATAGTTTGCACATTTGTTTTTATTTTTTTTTAATATGGTAAGTGCGTTTTCGTTTCTCTCAATTCTCCAAAGGGTAAGTTAAGGAAAAAATGGTACATGTTCCCGTTTACGTCTGTTAAGGCATTTGTGGTTCCTAAATGGTCTGGATGGTAGAAATAGATAGGAACGTCTACTGGATGACAATTTGAAAAGTTTAGTTCTCGACCTGTCTTTTCTTGCAGGCAGGCTGTGCTCTAACGGACAGAGATTAGATAGCTCTTAAATGAGACTTCTTTAATATCTTTAAAACAAAAAGAGCTTCTCAAATGAGAAGCTCTTTTTAATTATTTAGGAATGTAACATACGCTTTCGCGAAAGCGGAATTACAAGTTTCTTAATAGTTGATATATACCCAACTTGCAACATCTTTAGTCTCTGCATCATTGTACTTGATCACATAAAAATAAGTTCCTACTGGAAGTAAACCATCACCAGCTAAAGCTCCTGTATTAGGAATACCTGCAAATTCTGTATAGTTTGATGCGCTAGTCTCATATACTGAACTACCATTTCTATTGAAAATAGTTAATTCAAAATTAGGGAATTGCTCAATATTAGGCATAGAGAATGTATCATTGATTCCATCAGCATTTGGTGAGAACCCTTCAGGAATAACTACTTCACAAATCTCAACGGTTACTGAGAATGATGTGTAATCAAAACATCCTGTAGCGTTGTCTGTGATACGCGCATAGATCGTTTCTTGATCTGAAGATGCATAAGGCGAGCTCAATGCACTTGAGCCACTTTGTGCGTTTGCCTCACTATTATGATAAGTCACTGTGTATGCTGCCGCATTCTGACCTATTAATACTTGTACATCATAGTCTTCTAACGTTAAGTCTAATTGATTAGTCACAGGATTAGTTGCGCATTCAGATACGTTTGTAACATTTCCTATTGCTGGTGCGTCTAGCACTTCGATATCAAAACTACCGGTCTGGAAACAATCTTGATCTTGTGCATTTGAAATACGCACATAAACTGTTTCAGGATTTGAAACATTGTCATAAGCCGATGGAGTTGTTATCGCGTTCATGTTTGCGTCAGCATCTACTTGACTGTTGAAGAAACTAATGGTAAAGTCTGCTGCTGTTTGTGATCCTAGGATTCCAGCTATTTGAGAATTTAAATCAAAAGTCTCTATTCCATCAGCAGTTAAATCATCACATAATTCAAGATTGTTTACTGCATTATAAGTTACATCTTGAAATATAACATTTACTTGCTCTGTTGTGAAACAACCATTTATAGTATCAAATACTCTTGCCCAGACTGTCACATTTCCAGTTACTGGAAAAGCAGCCGAGTTAAGAATAGGATTCATATCTGCTTGTGCGTCTGCATCAGTATTGAAGTAAGTAATACTATAATCTGTTATTACTAGACCATTTCTTATTTCATCATCTTTTAAAGTAAGATCCACGTTTATAGAACCACTATTTTGACATACGATAATATCTGCTGGAGCTATACTTGTAATTTCCGGAGCTACATCTATACAAACTGTTTCTGTATAAGTACAACCAAAACTATCAGTCAATACAAAATCATAACAGTTCTGACCAACTAGAGTAGGTGTTACTGTAATATCAGAACCTGTTGTAGAAGTAATATCTGCATTTGCTAGCCATTGCTCAGTTATTTCTCCTGGTTCATATCGTTCTGCAGCAGGAACAATCGCAGGATTAAAATTAAGTCCCCATTCAAAAATATAACCATTATCACTAGACAAATTATCAATCACCCTTAAGCACCATAATCCGTTCAACGTAGTTCCAACAAAATTAGAGAAAGGATCTTCTGCTAAGTAATCACCTGCTGGCAATGTTGCTAAAGTTCCTGATGCCTGTACTAGAGTCTCCGTTGCGCTTGGAGCTTCAGTAAAAGTATAAATAAAACCTGTTCCTGGATTTAGATCAGTATCAACATCAATAGGAATCCCTAGAAAGGTTCCACCACCAGCAAAAACTCCAGTTTTTATATTAACAGCTGATCCATTAGGAGCAGTTAAAAATATTTCTAAGTCTCCTAGGAAAGAATGTTCCATATTAATAAATATACTTGCTAAATCTGAAGCATTTTGAAATGTCGTTCCTGGTCCAAAGCCTTGAACATCAATACAAGTTTCATAAAATGTAGTTCCATTATCGTCTGGCAGAAATGTCTGACCTGTAATAGGTGGCGCTACTTCAGCAACAAACTCAACAGTTTGGGCGACTCCAGTTATTGTTGTTGATTCACCAAAACAAATTGAAGCATCCATTGCTGCAGTCCCTGTAAAGTCAGGAGTCGTTGAGACAAAAATAATCACATCTTCCAAAAGACGATCTCTACAACCTGTAGGGTCAGTGGTAATATAATCAACTCTGTAAATTCCAGGATTCATGAAAGCTCTAGTAGCAGTCGTTCCTGTTATGGGATTCATTGGATCTTCAGAAAAAACCCATTCGCTAGTTGCTCCAGTCCCATCAGTACTGAATGTTGTAGAACCAGTAAAATTAATAGATTCATTTTGACATACCCTTAATATACCATCATTATCAGGAGCAGGAACTGTAGTTACTGCATTAGATATAGTTTGACAATTGTCTATGCAAGATAATGTAGCTTGCCAGCCAGGACCTACACTCGTAGCGTTTGAAATAAATCTAAAAGTCAAACAACCTGAAGTATTTGCAGCTGAAGCAGTAATAAGGGCTGGTGTTATTGCTGAATTAAAAACTCCAACAGGTGATCCAGTTGCTGTATCTCCATCATATGCTAATAAAATATCCCCAGAACCAACATTCCAAAGCGTAAAATTAGCAGACACATCATCTGTAGCAAAAGGAGAACAAAAGGTGACAATTAAATCTTCTCCATTTGAATAATCTCCAGCTAATCCTCCTGAATCGGTAAAGTCACCGCTACAAGTTACAAAACTACCGTCGGTCATTGCAAACTCTTGAGCTGTCATCAAAGTAGCTGTAAACAAAAAGCTTAAGGTTAATAGGAATAATTTTTTCATAGATATGAATTTAATCTCGGTTAGTTGTGTTTAATGATTCAGCTTTAACTAAATCTACTGCAAAATAACAAATTAGTTTCACTACTTATCATAACTGCTATAATTCTATTAACCTATTATTAAGAATCTCAGCTTCTTTTAGATAAAATGTAAAAAACAACTATTAACGGAAATAAAAAAACCGCTTTGAAATGAATCAAAGCGGTTTTTATAGAAAATGAAATTATTATTATAATTCCTCTTTTGCCGGTTTAGGCTCCTTAGGTAATAATTTTCCATTTGATTTCTCCATTGTATCATACATTACTGGTGTTGCAATAAATACAGATGAATATGTACCTACAATCACACCTATAATTAATGCTAACATAAATCCTTGAATAGACTCACCACCAAAAGTGAAAATCGCAAGAAGTACAATTAACGTCGTTAACGATGTATTCAATGTTCTAGAGATCGTACTGCTTATTGCTGCATTTACTGTGCGAGCAAATTCCCAGTTTGTTCTCTCGTTTATAAATTCACGAATCCTATCAAATACAACCACCGTATCATTCAGTGAGTACCCAATTACCGTTAATATCGCTGCTATAAACGCTTGATCTATTTCCATGTTAAATGGTAACAAATCATAAGTTAAAGAAAATACCCCAAGTACAATCAGTACATCATGGAATACGGCTACTACAGCTCCTAGTGAGAATTGCCACTTACGGAAACGTATTAAGATATAAAGGAATACCACGATAAGTGATCCAAAGATCGCATATAATGAACCTGTTAAAATATCATCGGCAATAGTAGGTCCTACTTGGAAGTTAGACATAATACCGTACTTCTTATCTTCTTTACTTACATCTACAAACGTAGCATAATCAGCGTTTGTAGGCATGAATTGCTTCAAGTTAGCAAATAATTTTTCTTCGATTTCTTTATTCACATCAGCATCTACTCCATCAATACCATACTTAGTACTAATTTTCAATTGATTATCAGAACCATAAGTTTTCGCCTCAGCACTACCAAATACATCCTCAGCAGAAAGCATTTTAGTTACCTCAGTAGCATTTACCGGTTGTTCAAAACGAACGGTATAGGTACGTCCACCAGAGAAGTCAATACCGAAGTTCAGACTCTTTGTAAATAAAGAGATCGCACTGATCACTACAAAAGCAAGTGAAATCATGTAAGCTACTTTTCTCTTTTTCAAGAAATCAATATCTACATTTCTAAACCAATTCTTAGTAATAGGTGTTGAGAACGCAAGAGTTTTTCCGTTTTTACCATATCCATCAATAAATAATCTTGTGATGAAAATTGCTGTAAATAATGAAGTTGCAATACCTATCATTAAAGTAGTTGCAAAACCTTGAATAGGTCCAGTTCCAAAGATGAAAAGAATTAACGCTGTTAAGAACGTCGTTACGTTTGCATCAAGAATAGAACTCAAAGCATTATTGAAACCATCCTTAATACTATCTGCTTGAGATTTTCCTTTTGCTAGTTCTTCTCGTATACGCTCAAAAATAAGAACGTTTGCATCTACTGATATACCTATAGTAAGTACTATACCGGCTATACCAGGTAAAGTTAATACCGCTTTTAATGATGCCAAAGCACCAAAAATGAATAAGATGTTAATTACGAGAGCGACATCTGCATAAAGACCAGCTCTACCGTAATAGAATACCATCCATACTAGAACTAGTAATAATGCAAAACCAAATGACCATAAACCACTAGAAATTGCTTCTTGACCTAATGATGGTCCAACTACCGCTTTTTGAATAATCTCAGCTCCAGCAGGTAATTTACCAGCACGTAAAACGTTTGCAAGATCTTCTGCCTCTGCAACTGAAAAACTTCCAGATATTTGACTATTTCCTCCAGTAATAGGTCCGCTTGTAATACCAGGTGCACTATAGACTGTATTATCTAATACAACTGCAATTTGAGTTCCGTTCTGAGAAGCTTCAGTAGTCATATCTTCCCAAATTTTTGCTCCTTCAGAGTTCATTGACATACTTACAATAGGCTTACTACCAAGACCAAAATCTTGACGAGCATCAGTAATAACGGCTCCACCTAATGGCGCTTCTCCTTCACGGTTAGAACGTATCGCATATAAATCAGTAATTTCATAACCCAATTCTTCATTTAGGACAGGAACACCCCATGCAAATTTTACGTGACGTAATTCTGTAGGTAACTGAGAACGTACTTGTGCATCATTTAGATAGTCAAGAATAATTGCTTTATCTGCATCCTTAAATGTTGCTATAACTGGACCTGTTCCATTTCCTGGAGCAAGCATTCTTGATAAGATTGGATTCACGTCATAATTAAATTCTGTGTCGTCACCGTTAGCATCAGCTGTAGCGTCGTTTCCTAGAATATCTCCTACAGCATCAACTACTTCCTCAGCAGCTTCTTGTGCTACATCAGCAACAACATCATTTTCATTATCAGTCGTTTCAGTAGCTGCTGTTTTTGCAGCAAGTTTTTCTGCCCAGTACGTATCTGCTTGTATTACAAATTGAGATACTTCAGACGCTTTAAACACATGCCAGAATTCTAATTCAGCCATTCCTGTAAGCAACTCCTCAACTCGTTTGATATCTTTTGCTCCTGGTAATTCAATTAAGATACGACCAGAATCTCCTAGCTGCTGGATTGTAGGTTGTACAACACCAAATTGATCGATACGTTTTCTCAATACTTCAAACGCACTCACCATGTATTCTTTAAGCTTTACTCTTAGTAATGGCTCAACCTCAGAGTTAGACATATTAAAGTCAATTACTCCATCCATCTCTTGATTGGAATAAATATCTGGCGAGCTCAATTGCACTCCATCGATAGCATTAAACTCTTCAATGAAATAATCAAAGTAATCTTTCTGACCATCTTTAATCCTTTCATCTGCTCTTTCTAGCGCAGTACGGAAGTTAGGGTCCTTAGAACCATCGGCCATACCTATTAATAGATCCTTTACAGATACTTGTAGTGTCACGTTGATTCCACCTTCAAGGTCAAGTCCTTTTTGAAGTTCTTGTTCTTTTGCACTAGCATATGTAGTGTATCCACCCCAAACATCCTTAGACGATATAGAATCTAAATACTTCTTTGAAGCGGCATCTCTTAATGCCGCTGCATTTTGATCATCTTCTTTTACGATTGTGTTTGCATAAGCGTCTGCATCTCCTTCTACTTTATTTGTAATAAAAGTATAAGACAATTGGTAAATACTTACCAGTGCAAAAACAATTGCAAAAACTCTGATCAGTCCTTTATTTTGCATAATTATTTGTTTTTAATAAAATTTTTCAA
>JALZUY010000111.1 GCA_023301395.1 Nonlabens sp. | reverse complement strand
TTACTCTTTTTGCCATTTTATTTAATTTTTAATGATTTTTTTGATTGATGTTTGGCCTAGTTCATTAGTTAATTTTAAAAAATAAAATCCAGAGGTTATTTCGCTAATGTCTATTTTTTTAATTTGTAGTTCGCTTTTAGATAATTTAATAGATTGACCATTCAATGAAAGAACTTCTATCTTCTTTATTTTTTGATCGCTTTCAATGTTGATAAGATTAGATGAAGGATTAGGGTAGATGTTAATCTCTATTTTTCTAAATTGATCTATAGATAGTGTTGAATTTCTTTTTACTCTCAAATCATCAAAAGCAAAATAGGAATTATCAGTCGAAACTGTAAATGATGTGATATTGCTCCAGTTTAAATTTACTTTACCAGAAATAATTCTCGACGTATTAACAATGCTATTATTTCCACCCATAGGTGTAAAAGTGTGATTTCTCAATGTCCCATCATTGTCAGTCATAATAGAAAGAACGTCTACAGGTTCACTAAAGCTGAATGTAACACTTGTGTTTGTTGAGGCTTCAACAACATTATCAAAACCTCCACCAAAGTATACGCTGGTTGAATTTCTAACATCTCTGATTCCAGGATTATTACCTGTAAAAGTTGCCGTTATACCATCTATGGTTTCAGTTATAGAAGTAGTATTGTCAACTGCCGTTCTCCATTTAAATACCGTTTGCGTTGCGGCTGGCAAAGAACAGTTCAAATTTTGAATATCTGTAATACTTGGGTTATTCCCGTTGTTTGCTATAATAACCTCTGAGTAAGAGGTGAATTCTCCTAGATTTATAACTCGTTGCAACGCACAAAAATCTGTGAGAAATGGATTATAAAGGTTATCTATTGTTGGACTGTTTGCAAGAGTAAGATTTGTTCCTATTTGCAATTTATTATTAGTTTGATCATAACGTTCTTGTTTCAAAGTGTTGAGATTTGCTAAACCATGAAGCGAGGTTAAAGAGCTGCATCCAGTAATTATTATTTGCCCTTCGGTTGCGTTTTCTCCTATTGAGGTGAGATTATCTAAAGCATTAATTGAGGAAAGGGATATGTTTCCAGGAAGTGGATTTCCTCCAGCATCATAAATGTTTCCTAGTTCTAGAAAACTACCAATAGATGTCAGATTATCCAAACCTTCCAAGGTTAAAAGATTGGAATTACTTCTTATGAATAAACCACCATTTATGGATTTGATAGTTTCTAAGCCTAATAGCTTAAGCATTGCGTTGTTAAAATAAATATTAAGGTTACCACCTATTACTTGTAAATTAGGCAATGCGATGGTTAATAATGCATCGTTATTTGCTACTTCTAAATGTCCATTTAAAAGATTTAAATTATTTAGTCCATTAAAGGATACAAGTGCATCATTATTTTTAATTCCTATACTGCCTGTACTAGACATTGTTGTTAGGTTTTCTAGACCTGTTAAGGAAGTTATTAAATCATTATTAAAAATACTTAAGTTACCATCAATGCTTATTAAATTATTTAGACCATTAAGTGACAGCAACGAATTATTGCGACTTACTCCTAAACCACCTCCAAATAATCCTACCCCTAAAACAGAGTTTAAGTTATTTAAACCTAGTAGTGAAGTAATCTGATTATTTGAGTTAATGTTTACATTACCATTTACAGTAGTTAAGCCTTCAAGTCCTTGTAGACTAATAAGTGAACTGTTATCATTAATATCAAGGTTACCATTCAGTGAAGAAAGATTACTTAAGGCTGTAATGGTTGTTAAATTACTATTGTTAGAAATCTGTAATCCAACTCCAAAACCTAGGCTATCAGAACTACCTTGTATAGAGGTGAGATTATCGAGTCCATTTAATGACGATAAATTACTATTGTTATCTATTGAAATCCCGTCACCTACAATTGTCAGTGACGTAAGTCCTGCGAGATTAGTTATAGCGCCACTAGAAGATTCTGAAACAGTTAACTGGCCAGTGATTTCTGTAAAGTTAAAATTGTCAACGTCGCTTTGCGTTTCTAACAAGGCATCTCCATTAAATACACCTGTTCCGCCTAAACTAATTGTTGTAAAATTCCAAACAGGAGAGGTGACTAAGACATTATTAGAGGAATCAAGAACCTCTACTTTCCAATGGTAAATCGTATTTTCTATAAGAGAATTATAATCAAATTCTATTGTAGTGATACTAAAAAGAAAATCAAATGAACTTAATGACTCATTAGTGTAGACAGTTGCAGGATTTGAATTAGTGTCTAAATAAATTCTATAAGACATGTCTGCGGTAGCATTTATGGCAGCTCCACCAGTGAAACTCATAGTGCCTAGTAGGCTTACATCTATGGCGTTATCATTAGGTATAGGACCAATAGGTGGTTGTATTTGGCCATATAAAAACCCGCAACTGATCATTGTGATTAAGTGTAGTATTTTTTTCATAAACATAGATTTTTTCCATGGCGTTGAGGTTATAAAGGCTAATAACATTTTTGTAATAGAAGTGAATTCGTCAGTTTTTTAAACACTCAGTTTTTCACCATTTCCTGTATAAATACCATCGTCTTTAAAATCTAGAACATATTCACCACCAAAAGAGCGAAGCACATTTAAATAATTTTTAAATTTTTTACAAACACCTATAGCAACATCTTCATTATTTTGTAGAGTTCCTATATCCTGTGTGGTTATAGACTGGCCGTTAACCATATCTTGAATAGTTGTGCGCTGTCCAGAGTCGTTAGTCATAAGGATTTCATTCTCTACTTTGTATTTTGAAATAAGTTCCTGTTCTTCAGGAGTTAAAACAACCTTGGTGGATAGAGAAAAATTAACTCCTTTATTACTGCCGAATAAGCCTTTTTTATCTGCTTGATTCTTTTTTATGATTAGTTTCATACTATAAATTGTTTAGTAAAGTTGTTTTATTTGCTTTCTTCGACAGTAAATAAATGGACATTATTAGTAGCTACTTCACCTACGAACCATCCATAATGTCCAGGTTCTAAGTTTTCTACAATTAGTAGATAAGACATAGTACTGTCCTGGTATTTTTTACCTTTAAATAAAATTGATTCTACATCTCCAGAGCTTTGTGAACCAGTAGTTACACTTACAGAAGATATCTCTGCAACTCTATTTTTACCCTTTTTTTCAAACTTGATGAGTTGGGCTAGGTTTTTCGGGTTTTTTGAGTTATCACCGTGATTATAGATAAAGTAATAGGTGCTCTGTTGTGGTAAAATGGTTGTGGATATTTTACCTCGCACTGATACTCTAGATTTAACTTTCCCTATACCCGTTAACATTGCGCCTACAGAAGCTTTAGTTTTTACTGATGCCGTTTGATATTCTAAATCTACGGACTCATTACTAGCACTAGCATGGATGATTTCTCCCTCAAATGAAGGTTCTTCTACATTTACTTGCTGTCCTAAAAGTAGTATAGGGAATAAAAAGATAAGTAGTAGATGTATGTTTTTCATAATTAATTGATTTTGTGAGCGGTAAATATCTACAGTTACTCTAACTCAAAATAATAATTATGAAAATCTATCAATTTCTAAGGAAAATCCTAGCCGTAAAAATTATCTAATCGTTCATTCACTGCCGCTTTATAAGTTGAGCTTACATTGAATTCTTTTTTGTTTACTAGCATTTTAGAGCCATTAATTCGAGCTATATTTAGGTTAGGACCTATGTTTATGATGTAGCTTTCATTAATACGTATGAAATGAGAAGGGAGTTTTCGCGAAAGCGAGCTTAGAGAGTCTTTTAAAAAATAGTATTCACCAGATTTAGTCATGAACCAGCAATAGTTTTTTTCTATTGATTCTTCCTCGTTATTTTCGTTAATAAATGGTCGAGTAGTGAAATAAATAATTTCTTCATAATTCACTTTTACTCTAGATATGGTGTTTTTCCCCATAGTTTTAATTTGGTCTAGATAACCTACTAATCCTATCACTCCTTTTTTAGATTGGCTGTCGTTTTTATCCTTCTTTTTATGGATAACGGTATGCATAGCACGAGTTACTTCATCTATGTTGAGGCGAGGTTTAGTCTTTACTATAAATTGCTCATGGTTAGAATGCAGTCCTTTTGAAAAAGTAATGTCGTCGCTAAGGTTGGTCAAGTAAATAAAAGGTATGTTGTATTCCTTATGCAGCGTGTACCCTAATTGTATACCGTCCTTATCACCTTCTAAATTAATGTCTAATAGGACTACATCGGGTTTTTTTATTTGAATACGTTGTATAGCTTCATCATAGGACTTAGTATATTCATCTACTATGAAGTGCTGCTTTATTAAGGCGCGTCTTAACCGCTCGTATAGTGTAGCTTCATCTTCTACAATTAAAACATGTTTATTCATGATAAATTATTTAGGAAAAGTAATGTTTAAGATTACACCATTGTTGTTCTTCAATTCAAAATTTCCGTTTAGTTGTTTAGATAACAGTTGTATGATACGTAAACCAAAGCTGTCTGTTTCATTAATGTCAAAGTTTTCCGGTAGTCCTTTTCCATTATCAGATAATTTCAGATGATAATCGTTTGTGCCTTCTTTAAATTCGATTTGTACAACACCTTTGTTATCGTCAAAAGCATATTTAAAAGAGTTTGTTAAGAATTCATTTATAATAAGACCTATATTGAAAGATTGATCTGTTTTAACTTTTATATCGTCATTTAGAGAACTATTGATAGTGATAGTATGGTTAGAAAATGAAGAAGAAACATTATTAGATAGGGTATTGATATATTTTTTTAGATTGAGATTAGTCACATCTTCTTTTAAATATAATTGTTGATGTACCTCGTTAATACTGTCTATGCGGTTTTGTAACTCTGTAAGTTTATTTGTGAATTTATCATCTTCAAATTCTTCTTTTGTAACTTCTATAAATGCGTCAATGATAGATAGGTTGTTTTTTACACGGTGGTGTAGTTCTTTTTGTAGAGATTCGATCCTAATCTTTTGGCGTTTAATTTTTTTAAAGAAATAATAGATTAACGCAATAATTAATAAAAAGGCTATGATTAAAAACACTAGATATAAGATGCCTTTATTCTTGTAGTTTATTTCATCCTGATTTAATTGTTCTTGGATTCTTAATTGCTGTAATTCCTCATCTATAACCCTTTTTTGAGATCTGATTAGTAATGAATCTTTAAGGTTTTTATAAAAATCAATTTGAATACTGTCCTTAAAATCATCCCATGTAGCATAAGATTCTAAAACTTTACTTTTCCCAGCTTCTTTTATATCTACCTGATGTTTTAATCTTAAAAAACGTTCTTTAGCGGTTAATTTTAAAGGTCTTAAAGTGTCTAATTCAAAGATTGAAATTTCTTTCTTTGCATTATTCAAATCTTTTGAAACCTCAATAGCTAGTCTTGAAATTTTAATTAAAGAGGTTAGTTTTTCGGGTGTTTTGAAATTTTTTGTTAATTCATTTAAGGATGAAAGATGCTTATCTGCTTCTTTAACATTATCCTGTAATGCTAGTAGATAGATTAAATTGTTAAGGGATTCAATTTCAAATGTTTTATCATCATTTAGTGCAGCGATCTTAACAGAAAGGTCAATTAATCCTATAGCGCTTTCATATTCGCCTTCATTTATTAAAGTCCTTCCTATTCCATCTCTTACATGCATTTGAGGTATAGGATCAATAGTTTTAAAAATAATTTGATGATTTATACCTTCTTTAAATTGATTAACGGCTTCATAAGTATCATATACATCATTGTAAATATTCCCTAAGCCTATACAGGCCTGAACATAAAGTGGAGAATACTTTTCATTTCCTATGCATTCTTTTACTTTAATATAGTTTTCAATTGCTTGACTATAAGAAGAGTTTCTGTGAAAAGTTTCTGCCTTGTCTAAAAAGGACTGACAACTTAAATCTGAGGTATCATTTTTTTTATCTTGCGAGAATACTGTTGTAACTCCAGAGAGCATGAAAATTATTGTCAAGCACAAATACAAATTAATGTTTTTCATAGTTTTTATGTGTTGTAGCACAAGTGTTATTTCTTGTTCAGGAAATGACCTGAAGTCTGATGTAAATAGTTTTCTTAAAGAAAAGAGTTATTCTAATCTATTTTATATTATAAAATACGATAAATACCCATCTAAAAAGCTAATTAATGTACGGTTAAAATCAATATTAAAAAATGAATTATTCAAACTTGACTCTATTAAAAATGACAATTCATTCATTTATTCTATTCATCCTAGTGAATCCATAAAAGACTTGGTCTTTAAAGAATCGACTAACTCTTATTCTATAATTGGTCAATCCTTAGTTTTTGAATCGGTTGATTCTTTAGTTTACAAAGAAGGATATTCTCATTTTCTAGCTTATACAAGATATTCAATAAAAAGTGTTTCAAAAATTTATGAATTA
>JALZUY010000110.1 GCA_023301395.1 Nonlabens sp. | reverse complement strand
GCCATTAAGTTATCTCCAGAAAGGCCTAATTTTTTCTTTAGGTAGTTTGTTACTACACGTTCCATCTCGCTTTTCTCTGCACTTACAGTTTCAGCATCTTTGTTATAAATTGATGGACCTAATCCTTTAGTTACTTTTCTCAGTAACTCTTCATCTAGTTTACCACCTACTTTATCTTTGTAAGCTGCGATGTACTTTTCTACTCTTTCGTCAAATTTGCTCATTGAACTTTAGTTTATTTAGTTAAGACTTTAAATGTAAGAATTAATAGGATATGATAAAACTCTATTTTAAAAATTTAAAGTAGTCTAGAAGAACGGTATCATTTTCCAGTCTAGTTGTAAATATTTCTAATAACTGTGGCCTTGTATTATCGTTTAGGAAGGTTTTATACGCTTTCGCGAAAGCGTGTTCACTATCAACACTGCTATATCCCACATCAAACATTTTACATAAATGGCTCGCATCTAACTGGTGAGTAGTCTCAAAATAAGTGGTAAATGTATCATTATCCTTCTTCCCAGGCAGTATACGGAAAATGCCGCCACCGCTATTGTTAACTACGATAATCTTAAAGTTTGCAGGAATATATGTATTCCATAATGCATTACTATCATAGAAAAAACTCAAATCACCGGTTATCAAAACCGTAGGTCGCTGTGAAGCAACGGCAGCACCTATTGCAGTACTCGTACTTCCATCTATCCCGCTTGTTCCACGATTAGAAAAGACTTGATGTGTAGCGTTCATAGCAAATAATTGTGCATACCTTATCGTACTGCTGTTTCCCAGTTGCAAAGTAATATGAGCAGGTAATTCTTTAAAAATGCATTCAAAAGCTTTAAAATCACTCCAAGGCATATTCTCGAAGTAGGACTCTCGCTTTATTAAGTAATTCTTAAAAAAATGCAACCAGTAAGAACTATAATCACTGTCGTTAATAGAAGGCTTTAATGATTCTACCCAAGCTGCTGGCGTCACTTTAATATGTCCTGAAAGTTTGAAAAAGGTGTCATAAGCCTTGCGATTCCCTACATGGTAATGAGTTTGAGTCTCAAACTTGCGCAGGTACTGTTTGATTTTTTTTGAAACGATCATTCCGCCTATGGTAACAACCATGTCTGGCTGTAAATGTGCGATGGCGTCATGATCCTTTTCAATAGGCGCTATTAAAGTATCTATTCCCCATATGATTTTATCATGAGTAAGATTACTACTGACTTCACTCATCATGAGCACTGTTGGATCACTAGCTAATTGATCTAAGTGTTTTTGAGTAAATACAGCTGGGTTGAGTGTAGAAAGAATAACTAGTTTGCGCTTTGCGTTTACCCATTGTTTATGGAACACACTTGGGATGGTTGTAGAATCATTTTTAAGTAAGTCAATTACTTTAGGGTCTACAACAGCGGCCTCAACGGTATTATAAAGCGGTTCTTCAAAAGGGATATTGATATGAACAGGACCATGCTGTGCTATACTTGTGCTTATCGCCTTATTGATTAATCGCTCGTTTGTAGCAATAGCCTCAACTTGACTGGAATGGTTGATCATTTCCAACTGCGTATCAAATAGAATATGATTTGCATACACGTGTTGCTGCCTTATGGTTTGTCCGTCTCCTATATCAATTTTATGCGGTGGACGATCAGCACTGAGCACTATAAAAGGTATCTCACTATAGAATGCCTCAGTAACAGCCGGATAGTAATTTAACAAAGCACTACCACTGGTACAAACGACTACAACAGGTTCTTTTAACTGTTGCGCTATTCCCATAGCAAAATGAGAGGCGCATCGTTCGTCTACGATACTGTAGCACTTGAAATAAGAATCGTTTGTAAATCCTATCGTTAGAGGTGCATTTCTAGATCCTGGAGATATTACAATATGTTTAATGCCTCTTTTTTTAAAAAGAAGAATAACTTGTTGCGCATGTATAATTTCTGGTAACATGATTCAAAGGTAAACCAGTAGTTCTCAAAGTTCAAATAAGAATTACTAAATGAATGACAATTATTTTGGCTTTTGAAAGTGATTTCATCTGTATATAATAACCATTCAACAATTCAAATGTGATTTTCAAAAAAAACAGCTTTGCTAATCAAAATAAAATCATCATCTTTAGTTCTCTTAAACGAATCAACCCTATGAAAATATTCAAATATGTAATTTTCTACACCTTTATAGGCCTTTATGAAACTGGTCTATTTGTGAAGTCTAGTGTTGAGAAAATTAGGAATATAACTGCTGCAACTTTACAAGCTCAAGAGTCAGCAAATACAGCACCACAGCGTATGAAAGGTGCTTTACTTAAAACTGCTTTTAGAAGTATTTTATAACAAGCGATACATCGTTTGTAGCTTTGCCATAGTTTCCTGATACTCCAATTGTGCATCACTTTTTAAAGTAACTCCGCCACCTACATATATAGAAACCTCTTTATCAAGTAATTGCATACATCTCAAGTTAACAAAGTAGTCTCTTGAGTCTCCATTTACCATTCCTAAGTAACCTGAATAATAGCTGCGATCATAGTTCTCAGACTTATTAATAAAACCCATCGCTTGATCTCGTGGTAAACCACAAACTGCTGGCGTAGGATGCAATAAATTTATTAACTCCTCAATGCCATTTTCATTAATCTTACCGTTTAACATAGTACGCAAATGAAGTAAATGACCAGCTTCTACAGTTTCTATACCATTATTACTTATCTCTGTGACTCCTGCAATAGCAAATTGATCCTTTATAAAGTCAGTAACGAGTTGTTGTTCTTCTTTTTCTTTCTCGCCCCATCGATGAGAATCAGTTCCATCATTAATTGCGGTTCCTGCAAGTGACATAGTAGAAATAGAATTTGTATTTGTTTTTAATAAAACCTCAGGAGTTGCTCCCATCCATTTTCCCACTTGAGGATGATAGAAAAAATAACCATTTGCTGCAAGATACGTATCGAGTAATTTTTCAAATATTTCAAGATCTGTATCGTTCTTGGGAAATTCTTGTTTTCTTGAAAGCACGACTTTTTTCAATCTACCACTAGAGAGTTCAACCATCCCTTTTTCAAACAACTTCATATATTCCTTTTCTCCACTTTCAGGAATGATTCTTAAGGTTTTCTTTGAATCAAGTACCTTAACCTCATAATTAAATGATACATTACTATCAGACACTATATAAACATGATTATCATTATTTTGAAATTTTGAAAAAACAGCATAAGACATCTTGTCAGGCTCTGTTTTATACCAAATTTGATTGTTTTGAGAGATGATCTGAACCTCGCTTTGATTTGCTTTTTTAAGAGCTAAAAACGGTAGTTTCTCATCTAACAGCGACTGAATATATGGGAATAATTTTTCGCGCAAGCGGTATAGTTTAATATGTTATGACTCTTTTTTAAGTGCTATGGTTGTGAGTTTACAAATGGATATAAGGCGATCTTGCTCGTCTGTAATTTTAATTTCCCATAATTGTGTTGTTCTTCCTCTATGAAGAAATCGCGCTGTGGCAAATACATAACCATCTTTCTTAGACCTGGTATGATTTGCGCTTATCTCTAAACCACGGATAGCAAAATTATTAGTGTCCAGAAATAAAATACTAGCTGCACTACCTACTGACTCTGCTAGCGCTACACTTGCGCCGCCATGCAGCACACCATCAGGTTGATGTACTCGTGGTGTTACAGGCATGCGAGCCGTTAAAAAGTCATCTCCTACATCTATAAAATCTATATCAAGAGTCTCCATGAGTGTGTTGTGACATATCTCGTTACAACGCAATAGTATCTGTTCTTTGTCCATATCTTTACCAAAAATAAGCCACAGATTCCATATTATGGTTAAAACCGTCTCTTATCAACACACTAATTCCTATGAAATCCTCCATCCTATCGTTGATAGTACTGAGAATATATGGATTTGCTTTCATGGTCTAGGTTATCTCGCTACTTATTTCAAGCGATACTTTCAGAAAATGGATGCTTCAAAAAACGCGGTCATCGTTCTACAGGCTCCTTCTAAATTCTATCAAGGATCTAACTTCAAACACGTAGGCGCAAACTGGCTCACACGAGTCGATACTGATCAAGAAATGAAAAACAATGTGAATTACATAGATGCTGTTCTAGAGAATGAACATATTCAAAATGACCCAAGGGTAGTTTTAATGGGTTATTCTCAAGGTGTCTCCATAGCAACGCGATACTTATTGCATTACAACAAAAAAGTTAAAGCTTTAATTATGCATAGCGGATCTATACCTCATGAATTCAATGATTTAGATATAATTAAATTTAGAGAATTATCTGTTAGAAATATTCATATATCTGGTACTCAAGATGAATATGTGACAGCTGAATTAATTAAACGAGAAAATGAGAAGATTGAAAAAATTTTCGGCATGGAATGTGAAATACACAGACCAAATATAAAACATGAAGTCGCTACAGATTTACTTGTAGAGATTTCAAAAACACTTTAATATGGATATCATATTTGCCACTCACAATAAGAACAAGCTCAGAGAAGTTCAAATAATGATGCCTCAAGAAATCAAACTACTAAGTCTTGAAGACATAGGTATGCATGAAGACATCCCCGAAACTTCCAATACTATTTCAGGAAACGCAGCTCAAAAAGTAAAATACATAAGACAACGTTATGACTTACCCGTTTTTGCCGACGATACTGGTCTAGAAATACTCTCATTAAACAATGAACCAGGTGTTTATAGTGCTAGATACGCTGGTGAACACAAGAACAGTGAAGATAATATGGACTTAGTTCTCAAGAATCTTGAAGGAAAAAGAGATCGCAGTGCACGATTTGTAACTGTATTTGCGTTAGACATGGAAAGATGTCAAACCATGTTTGAAGGAGTTTGTGAAGGTAAGATCATTGAGCAGCGCACAGGTGAATACGGATTTGGTTACGACCCTATTTTTATGCCTAACGACTTTGATAAAACCTTTGCTCAAATGAGTTTAGTAGAAAAAGGAGAGATAAGCCACCGTGGAATCGCTTTGAGAAAATTAATCGCATATTTATCTTAGGAAGTTAATTAATTAATAAACTCCTTTAAAAATCACTTCGTTAGATTATTTTAGCCCTTATAATGAAAGCATTACAACATATAACCCTAGTATTATTTTTCTTAGTCACCGCAAACGCAGTCGCTCAGGATAAAAAACCAACAACAACTACTGAGAAATCTACTTCGGTATTTGGAAAGGTTTTAAACGCAAAAAACGATAGCATTATCAGTAATGTGAATATTGTTAACCTCAACCAAGTAAAAGGAACTATTTCAACAAAATCAGGTGCTTTTAAAATTCCTGCTCAAGTGAACGACACCTTATTCTTCTCCTATTTAGGATTTGAAACAATTACTATAAAGGTGACAGAAGACTGGCTCAAATTTGGTGATGTGACCATCTCCATGACTGAAAAAGGAATTGCACTAGAGCAAATAGATATTAAAGCTGTTGCACTTACTGGTTTTTTAGAAATTGACGCACGTAAAGCTCCTATTTATAATGATAGACGTTATAGTATAAGTGGTCTTCCTAAATCATATGAGGCTGGTAACGATAAACCTGGTGCGATTACAAATGCATTAAACTCCATTTTTAATCCGGCAGATTTTTTATATAATGTCTTTGGAAAGAAAGGAACTTCCATGCGTAAACTGCGACAAATTAAAGAGCAAGATGAAATACGCAATCTATTACAAAGTAAATACGATCGTGAGACACTCATGAATCTATTACAAATGGATAAAGTAAGTATTGATAATATCTTGCGTAACTGTCAGTACTCTAAATCATTTATTACAACCGCAAATGATCTTCAAATACTTGATGCAATAAGCGAGTGTTATGAGGAATATAAAATATTAAAACGTAATTAAATTAAGCTTAATCTAAACCATATTATTTTGAATATTAAGAATACAATCCTCGTCGTGTTTGCTGTTACTCTTGCAATATCTTGTTCTAGTAAGAAAAAGACAAATGAGGAAAAGGAAAAAGATAAAAAGGAATTAACTATTTCAAATGCATATGGTGATGTTGACGCTATGAAATATGCAAACACCATTACGCTTCAAGAGCTTAAAGAACAGCTCTATTTTTATGCGAGTGATGAAATGGAAGGACGCTATACGGGTTCTCCTGGTCAAAAAAAAGCCGTGGAATATCTTAAGTCTAAGTATGAAGAAATGAATGTACCTGGTGGAAACCTAGATGGATCTTATTTTCAAACTGTTCCTGGAAGTTACTTCAATAAACCAGACTTGAGCTCTGAGAATGTTCTTGCCTTTATTAAAGGTACAGAAAAACCAGATGAAGTTCTGGTAATCTCTGCTCACTTAGACCACATAGGAACTAAGAATGGGGTCGTTTATAACGGTGCTGATGATGACGGAAGTGGAACCGTTGCACTTATTGAAATTGCCGAGGCTTTTAAAAAAGCTGCCGATGATGGTTATGGACCTAAGCGTTCTATTCTTTTCTTACACGTTACTGGTGAAGAAATAGGTCTATATGGAAGTAAGTATTATTCAGAGCATCCAGTATATGCAATGAAAAATACTATTGCAGATCTTAATATTGATATGATAGGACGTATTGATCCTGAGAGAGAGAAAAAATCAGATTACATTTATTTAATTGGTAGCGACATGTTAAGTCAAGACCTTCATGATTTATCAGAACTTGCAAACGATAAGTACATGAAACTAGACTTAGATTATAAATACAACGGTACAGACGATCCTAACCGATTCTATTATCGTTCTGATCATTACAACTTTGCAAAAAACGATGTACCTGTTATTTTTTATTTCAATGGTACTCATGAGGACTATCACCGCGCAGGAGATACTCCAGATAAAATTGAATATGAGTTATATCAAAAAAGAGCTCAACTCGTATTTGTAACTGCTTGGGAACTTGCAAACGGTACTGATAGACCAGTATTAGATTAGTAAATTTCATTCCATAAAAAAAGCAGCTTTTGAGAAAAAGCAGCTTTTTTTATGGGTGGTTTTTACGCTTTCGCGAAAGCGCAATAATTACTCAGCATCTACTCCAGCAAACTCTTGTTGAATAGCCATGCGCAGTCTGCGATAATAATCTTCTTCTAACCAATCCTTATAGTTGTTTGTATTATTGATGATACAATAGGAATAACGACGTATTCTATCCTTTATATCATTCTTAAGTAACTTTGCGAGGATACGTGCATCAAATACATCTTCACTATTCTCTACGCACCACTGAACGTGCTGGGCAATAGATTCATCAAGAACATATTTAGACTTACGATTCTCTTTAGTAATACGTTTATAAGCGCCTTTCACATCAAATGTGAAATCCTTTGTATTAGGAAACTCAACTTTTACATCTACTGGCATGCGATAAACAAAATTGCGCTCAATCTCGTCATCAGAAACGATATTCTCTACATAGAAATCTGGTGATCTGAATACTTGTTGCCAGTCTACTGGCTCATTCCATAAACCAAAACGAGCAACATTATTACCTAAATCAATAATATTGAATTCATTTTTATTCTCAAGAATACGAGAACCACGACCTATCATTTGATAATATAGAGTCAATGATTTTGTAGCTCTATTAAGGATAATACAATCTACACTAGGTTCATCAAAACCAGTAGTAAGAATACTTACAGAGGTAAGAATAGCGTCTGGTTTATTTTTAAACCACTTTAAAATTTCTTTACGCTCTTCTTTTGTATTAGTATTATCAAGATGTCTTATTTCTAAACCGGCTCTTTTAAAGGTCTCCTCTACTTCTATTGAAGTACGGATTCCATTATTAAAGATCAATACTTTCTTTCCTTTACAAACATCATTATAAGATTGCAGTAATTTCTCCTGCATGTTTGTATCGATATATAATTTCTCACTTGACTTTACGGTATAATCACCATTCATACCTATAGTAAGACCACTTAACCCTACATCATAAGTATGCGTAACTGCCTGAGCTAAAAACCCTTTACTAACTAACGAAGTAATACTATCACCTACTATAAGCTCTTTATAGTTATCCTTCATGGGTAACTTAAAGTTAGAACTCAATGGTGTTGCAGTAACTCCTAGAATGAAGCAGTGATTAAAGTACTTGAATAGTTTTCTAAAGCTATTATAATGTGCCTCATCAATAATAACAAGACCTATGTCCTCTAATTCCAGCTTATCATCTTGTAACCTATTATTGAGTGTTTCCACCATTGCTACAAAACACTCAAACTCGTTTTGATCATCGAGTTCTTTCACTTTTGAATTAATAACTTTATTCTTAACATCAAACCCGTTAAGCATTTTTGAAGTTTGCTTACACAGTTCAATACGGTGCGTGAGTATAACTACTTTCTTCTTCTTTTCCTTGATATACTTCCTTACGATTTCAGAAAAAATAACGGTCTTTCCACCACCTGTAGGTAATTGATAAAGCAGGTTGTAATCATCTGATTCATTATCAATGCGATCAAAAATCTCAGCCAAATCACGTTTCTGATAATCGTAGAGTGCTTTAACTTTAGGTTTTGTAATTGATGTCATCAAGGGCTTTCTTTAATTTTGAGATTTGCAAAAATAGGGCTTTTAAATACTTTTCTAAGCGCATTTATAGAGCTTTAACTATTTAATTTTTCTTTCCATTTTTTAACAAAGCACCTTACTCAAAATGACTATTTTTGTAGCCTTATCTTAGTAATAGTGTCTGATAACATAAATAAACAAAAAAGTAAATTCCAATTCGATAGAGCGCATCGTTACTATAAGCTTACTGGGTTCTATTCTTTTGTAGTTGAGAGTATTAAAAAATCTATGCCGCCAGTACTTGCTGTGGCAGGGATATTAATTGTTATTCATTTTTTTGTTCAAGACATACCTACGTTATTAGAAATGGCTGTTGAAAAACTACCAGATTATGGTGTTTTAGCTTTTTTCTACGTTTCTGAGACTATTCTAGGTCTTATTCCTCCGGAACTTTTTATAGCTTGGGCTGGAAAAACAGCATCACCTATTTTAAATTTGTTCTTAATTGCATTATTTTCTTACTTAGGTGGAATGACTGCATATTTTATAGGACGTAGAGTTCTTAAAATTCCTAGTATTCATTATTATCTAGAAGTTAAAATGTCCAAGCAATTAGTTATGGCTAGAAAATGGGGCGGAATCTTAATAGCTGTAGGAGCTTTGCTACCACTACCCTTTTCTATTTCTAGTTTAGTAGCAGGAATGCTTAACTATGACTTCAAATGGTGGATCATTATAGGTCTACTACGTTTTGTGCGCTTTGCTATTTATGGAGCTGCTATCTTCCAAATGGTTTAATTCATCTTATAATTTCAATTTTTCAGAAAGAAAATTAGAACTTATTCTTTCTTTTTCAATAGTACAATTAAGAAATATCAACCATTAATATATTTATTACAATGACCAAGTATTTACTCTTCTTCATTTGCATTTTAAGTATCAGTTGTAAATCTCAAAAAACAAATATTCTACCAGATTCAGCACCTGTTATACCTTAAATTCTTAATGTTTATAAAGATTCACTTGAATTAAAACGCTTTGGTATGGGAGCTTTAATTAAACACAATAATAAAGTTGAAACTTATGCTATAGGTATTGCAGGAGACTCTATTCCTATGACTCCAGATAAGGTTTTTAATGTAGGTAGTTTGACAAAGTTATTTACTTCTGTGCTAGTGATG
>JALZUY010000109.1 GCA_023301395.1 Nonlabens sp. | reverse complement strand
GCTGCTATTCCACCATTCTGTTTTAACCAGTCTAGTGTTAACATACTCACGTAAATAGGGAAAACTGGTGGCGTGTTAAACATAGAATCTTTGCTGATGTGTGTTTGATAATTCAGCATTGATGGAATATGACGAGTTACTTTACCTAAAAGATCTTCTTTTACAACCACTAATGTTGCTCCAGCTGGTCCCATATTTTTTTGTGCTCCTGCGTAAATCAAATCAAATTTTGAGAAATCCAGCTGGCGTGAAAAGATATCACTACTCATATCACAAACAAGAGGAACATTTACTTCTGGAATTTCCTTTAATTGCGTACCAAAAATGGTATTGTTACTTGTAATGTGAAAGTAATCTAGATCATTTGGTACTCGATATCCTTTAGGGATGTAATTGTAGTTGGCATCTTTTGAAGAGCCTACTTCTATAATTTTACCAATTGCTCTTGCTTCCTTAATCGCCTTATCAGACCAAGTACCTGTATTTAGATATGCTGCTTTTTTTTCTAGTAAGTTATAAGCAGTCATTAAAAACTGCATACTAGCTCCACCACCTAAAAAGATAGCTTTATAACCTTTATCAGTTAATCCTAAATGCTCCAGTGCTAGTGCTTGAGCCTTTTCCATAACCGCTACAAAGTCCTTGCTGCGGTGTGATATTTCAAGAATACTGAGGCCATTAAAGTCTAGAACTGCTTTTGACGCTTTTTGAAATACCTCTTGTGGTAGAATACATGGTCCTGCCGAAAAATTATGAATGTTCATAGCTACTGATTTACGATGAATACAAAAATGCAATTAATGGCAGAAAAAGCATGTTAGGAAATCAATAAATGATTAAGATAATGTCAACAAGAAATTAACCGTATCCACACCATCTGCATAATCATTGAGCATAGGGCATTGTGTACTACCAAAATCGACAATAGCTGGTGCTGTTAATTCACCTAATTGTGTTTTAATAACTTGTGCAGCTGTTCCTTGCGCAACTATACACTGTAATTTATCAGCGTCAGTCATAAGTTGATTTGCTACATCTTTTATATCATCATAATAGCTATAGCCTAACGCTGCAATTGGTGAGGTGTAGCTATCATTTTCTTCTTTAATAAGTAGAAATTCGTTATCTAGTAAGTCAAAATTGCTCATCAAGTAAACGGCTTTATTATAGTCGTAATTATTGAGGTATTTTTCGTTTTTGATCAGTTCTTTTTGAACAAACATTCCATTGAAAAACAAGTCAAAATTATAATCACGAGGAATCATCAAATGGGTCACGCTACGACAACCTAGTCCAAAATAGCGGAATACGTCTTCGCTCAACGCTTCCATATCTTTAATAGTTTCAGTTCCTGTAAGAACTGCGATACTATTTCTGTTTTTGCGTATAATGTGTGGTTTTGAGCCAAAATAATGTTCAAAATATCGTGCTGTATTATTACTTCCAGTTGCTATTACAGCATCATAACCAGTTAACCTGCCATCGTTATAACTGTATGATTGTTTCAATTCTGGTAAAGCATCAGTAGCGAGTTGTAATAACATAGGTGTCAATACATCGTCATTACCGCTATTTTTTATCATAGCATGATGACCTGTGATGATAACAGATAGTACATCGTGAAACCCTACTAAAGGTAAATTCCCGGCAGTGATGATTGCTACAATATTAGCTGTTATGTTGTCAAGATGATATGGTGTAGTCCATGATTCCAATGCTTCCACTGTGAGCGCTTGTGACCATTGGTCTAGTGCATAGTTTAAGTTTTCGTCTGTAAACCAGGAGTTTTTTGATTGTGCTCTATAGAATGCTGCCTCGATAACCGTGGTTGATTCTGTAGATTCCTTTTTTAAGTAGGAGGAAAGTAGTTTTCCAGCTTTCGCGAAAGCGGAAATCCTATCATTTAACGTGGTATTAATTGCCAGTGAGTTCAATGGGCATTATTTTTGCACAAAAGTAAAGAAAACAGCTATGGCAATCATCATAACAGACGAATGTATTAACTGCGGTGCATGTGAACCTGAGTGTCCTAATACTGCAATCTATGAAGCGGCAGACGACTGGCGCTATGCAGATGGTACGGATCTCGATGGAAATGTAGTACTTCCAGATGGTAAAGAGGTAGATTCTAACCTAACGCAAGAACCGGTGAGTGACGAGTTTTACTATATTGTTCCTGACAAATGTACAGAGTGTGTAGGTTTCCACGAGGAGCCACAATGTGCTGCAGTATGTCCTGTAGATTGCTGTGTTCCAGATGATGAGCATGTGGAGGACGAGCCTACATTAAGAGCAAAACAAGCATTTATGCACAAGGAGTAATCCTTTTAGATTTTCTATAATAAATCACAAATTCCTTTTTCTTTATAGGAGTTTGTGATTTTTTTATACGCACAACTTATGTTTGAGAACTCGTAAGATTAAGATACTATAAGAGAAGAATAACCATATGATAGACCAGAATCAATTATGTAACGGTAAAATAGTATAACCCAAGCATGACAAATAGATAACCTGCCGCTAAGTAATAGAATACTGTTGAAACAGTTTTATTTGTTTTCCGTTTGAGATAACCTATCCACAAAAGAAGTAGAGCTGGTCCAAAGAACAACAGAAAAGCCATAATAATCACAAGTGGACCAACTGGAGAATGTATGATGAGTATAATCTTAAATAGAGATTGAAATTAAAATTCTAAATTAGTCTTTTCATAAAGACTAATTATATGCGACAACTTTTCTTATTCCTCTTTTTATGTGCAATTACCGTTCAAGCACAAGGATTAACAGGACAACAATTACTTGATAAGGTAATTGAGCACCATGACCCTAATGGGAAATGGCCTCAGTTTATAGGTGATTTACAGGTTACAATGACTACACCTAGTAATCCAAAGCGAGTAAGTGATATCGTAATTAACCTACCGGCACAAAGATTTGAACTCATTACAATGCGTGATAGTGTTATGACTGAAAATAGAGTAGTAGGTAAAGAAGTGACTGTTGTAAAAGTCGATTTAAAAGACTTAGATAAAAAGTTTGAAACTACTGATAAGGAATGGGATAGAGCTGTGATTATGAAAAACTACTATACCTATCTCTACGGTTTACCTATGAAACTCAAAGATCCAGGAACTTTAATAACAGATAAAGTAGAACGCAAAACTTTTAAAGGTAAAGAATACTTAGTACTAGAAGTGATGTACGACGAGAATGTAGGTAGTGATGTGTGGTATTTCTACTTTGATCCATCAACTTATAAAATGGAAATTTATCAATTCTTTAAAAGAGATAAAGAAGGTAATATTGATAGGATTAGTGGTGAATACATCATCCTAAAAGAAAATCACCAAATCAATGATATCAATATGCCACGAGTGCGTGAATGGTACTATAATAAGGATGACAAATTTCTAGGTACTGATGTTATTACTAATTAGAATTTGTGTCAAAAAGAAAAATTTGTGATCAATAAACGGATTTTGAAATCGTTAAATTTATAAATAATAAGATTGACTCATTAAACCGACAATGTCAGGTAAAACACTAGATCACTTTCGTCTCAAAAAACAAAGCTTCCGCAG
>JALZUY010000108.1 GCA_023301395.1 Nonlabens sp. | reverse complement strand
ATACAGTTTAATGGTCAAACGGGAATCTTTAGAGCAGAAAGTTCTGTTATTACAGGTCGTAATTATAATATTAAGTTAGTGATAGGTGATGCTGATGATTCTCAATTCGACTCAGCAGTATTCATAGCTGGTGGTAGTTTTGATGTAGGAGCAGATCTAGGTTTAGACCGTACTCTAGTAGGTTCAAATCCATTGTGTGAAGGTGATATGTTTACTCTCGATGCGTCTGTAGCTGGAGCGGCTATGAGTTATCAATGGAATCGTAATGCGGTACCACTAGCAGGTGAGACAAATGCTACCTATACAGCAACAACAACGGGTAATTATTCTGTAAATATTAGTTACACAGCTTCTTGTAGTACAATTGCAAGTGTGTTTCTTGAATTTATAAGTCCTAATTCTACTACACCTACAGACATGCAAGCTTGTGGAACTGGTGGAATGGCCATATTTGACTTAAGTTCAAAAACTCCCGAAATATTAGGAGCACTCGTCGCTGCAGATCATACAGTAAGCTATCATGAAACGCAAGCCGATGCCGAAGCTGGAATTAACGCTATCCCTAATCCTGGTGCTTATACAAACACAATGAATCCTCAAACGGTTTATGTACGTGTATCAGAGAATACTTTTGGCTGTTCGTCTATAGAAGAATTTGATTTAATTATCGCAACTATTACTGCAGGAACTCCTATGGATATGATTGCCTGTGATATTGATAATGACGGCTTCTTTGATTTTGACTTAAGTACTCAAGATGCAGACATGGCAGGAACTAATACTGCAGGATCTGTAACTATCACCTATCACCTGTCACAAGCTGATGCTAATGCAGGTACTGGAGCCGTTGGTCCGATATATACAAATACGACAACTCCTGAAACTATTTTTGGTCGTGTAGAATTGAATACAGATAGCAGCTGTTTTGATACGGCTTCTTTTGATTTAATTCTTAATCCTACTCCAGTAGTTCCTACTATAATAGATTTTGTAGAGTGTAGTACGATTGATCCTAACACAACAATTTTTATCTTGAGTGATAAAGATACCGAGATACTTAATGGACAGGCAAACGTAGCGGTAAGCTATCATGCTTCTCAAATGGATGCAGACTTAGGTATTAATCCACATCCAAATGGATATGCAAATGTTTCAAATCCTGAAATTGTTTTTGTACGATTAGAAAACACCATAGGTAATTGTATAACTACGGGAGCTTTTAATCTTGTAGTGAATCAACAGCCAGCTGCAAATACAGTAATGGATATTGTTTTATGTGACGATGCATCTAACGATGGAATTGAAGTTTTTGATTTATCTCAAGTACGTAATGATGTTATAGGAGTTAATAATCCAGCTTCATTTATAGTGACATTTCACCCAACAGCTGCAGACGCTGCTGCAAACACAGGTGCGTTACCAGATAATTATTCAAACACAACTTCTCCAGAAACTATTTTTGTAAGATTAGAAAATGATCAAAATGCAACTTGTTTTGATGATTCCACATCATTTAATTTGATATTGAATCCTACTCCAGTAGCAGCAACAACTATTACAGATCTAGAATTGTGTGATGATAATAATCCTGGAGATGGAATTGAGGCTTTTGACTTAACATCTATAGTAGCAGATCTTACAGGTTCACAAAACTTTACTGACGTAATAATTAGCTATCACACATCACAAAATGATGCAGATACTAATACGTCGCCTATTATGACGCCAGCTGCTTTTGATAACACATCAAGTCCACAAACTATTTTTGTAAGACTGGAAAATACAGTAACTACTTGTTTTAATACAGATACTACTTTTGACTTAATAGTAAATGATTTACCTGTTGTTACTGCACCAGCTTTATTTGATTTGTGTGATGATAATACGATTGATGGTTTTACCGCTTTTGATCTTTCTACAAGAGATAATGAAATTACTGGTGGAACTGGTGGATTAGCTGTTTTCTATTATGCGACGCAACTCGATGCTGATAATAGAATGAATGAGTTAACGGGTTCTTTTACAAATACTATAAATCCTCAAACCTTATTTGTTGTGGTAGAGAATAACACCACAGGCTGTGAAAACTTTACGACTCTAGATCTAGAAGTAATAGATGCACCGCAGGCTGCTCCTGCAAACGCTATTGTATTATGTGATGATAATAACACAGGAGATTTAATAGAGACTTTTAATCTTACTGATAATGAGGCGGCAATTTTAAATGGCCAGACTGGAATCATATTGACATACCACAACTCACAGGCCGATGCCGATAGCAGTTCAAATGCTATAGGAAATACCACTAGTTTTGATAATTCATTCACCTCACAAACTATTTTTGTGCGAGTTGAGAACACCACTGGATGTTTCAATACGACCAGTTTTGATATAATTGTAAATGAAGTTCCAGTTTCTCAAATGTTTGAATTGTATTATTTATGTCTTGATGAGAATGGTAATGTATTAAACACAGATAATTCTCCGCCTACACTCGATACTACATTGTCTGGAGCTGGATTATCTTTTAGCTGGTCACGCGATAGTGTTGCATTACCAACTGAAACAAGTGCAACGCTTACAGCTACCGTAGTAGGAATGTATACAGTAGTTGTTACTAATACTACGACTGGCTGCAGTAGCTCGCAAACTACTGAAGTAAGACAACTAGGTCCACCAGATAACTTTGGAGCTGAGGTAACTTCAAGATATTTTGATGAAACTCACAGAATAGAGGCCTTTGCTGAAGGTCCTGCAACACAATATATTTTTAGCGTAGATGATGGTCCGTGGCAGTATAATGGGTTCTTTGATGATGTACGTCCTGGTCCACATACGGTGTTTATTCAAGATTTAGATGGTTGTAATACTGTAGAAATCCCTTTAGATGTTATCGGTTATCCACTATATTTCACGCCTAACAACGATGGATATCATGATACTTGGAACATCATCGGAATTAACAATGAACCTACTACAAAAATTTATATATTTGACCGCTACGGAAAATTGCTGAAGCAAATGGATCCGAATGGAATTGGATGGGATGGGATTTTTAACGGGCAACCGTTACCGTCATCAGACTATTGGTTCCAGGTTCAATACTTAGAAAACGGTAGTAGTAAAACATTTGGTGGTCATTTTGCGTTAAAGAGATAGATTTAAGAGAACATGAGAAAAATTTTAATTGTACTGGCACTAGCATTTAGTAGTCAGTTTGCGTTAGCTCAAGAAGGAGTACCAGTATATCTGGATTATTTAACAGATAACTATTATTTGTTACATCCATCTATGGCAGGAGCTGCTAGTTGTGGTAAAGTGAGGTCCACTGTAAGACAACAATGGTTTGACCAGGAAGATGCTCCTAATTTACAAACTTTGAGTTTTAATACTGCAATAGGTCAAAACAGCGGTATAGGTGCTATTCTTTTTAATGATAAAAATGGATACCATTCTCAAACAGGTGGATATATTACTTATGCTTATCACTTACAAGTAGGTGGTGGTTATGAAGATTTAAATAGACTTTCTTTTGGTATAAATGCTGGTTTAGTTCAAAGTAGATTAGATGAATCTGATTTTGATTTAACGGACTTTGACCCTATTATTACTGGAGTTCTACGTTCAGATTCCTATTTTAATGTAGATATAGGTGCCTCTTATTTTTATAAAGAATTCTATGCACACCTTACGTTAAAGAATGCTCTTTTTCAAAATAGAGAAATTTTCTCTGAAGGTTTTGAAAGCACAAATCAACGTCGTTACATAGCAACGATAGGGTATTTGTTTGCACCACGTAATTCAAAATGGCAATGGGAACCATCTTTCTTATATCAACGTACAGATCGTACTGAAGAGCAATTCATGGATTTCAATGCAAAAGCATATTATGACCTTAATGATGATAGTGTTCTTTATTTAGGAGCTTCTTATCGTCAGAGTTTTGATGGTGCAGAGTTTGTAAATGGAACAAGTATTCAGGAGCAAAATCTTACGTTATTATCTCCATTATTGGGTGTAAAACATAAAAACTTCACTTTTGCATACACATATAGTTACCAGTTTGGTGATATTAAATTCCAAAGTGGTGGATTCCATCAAATTACATTGGGAATCGATTTCCTTTGTACAAAAGACAGATGGAGTTGTAATTGTCCTGCGGTGAACTAACAGAATCACTAATATTTATTCAAAAAGGACTGTGAGAACAGTCCTTTTTTTATTGATTTAATTTCAAAAAGATCTATATGAGAAAATTATTAAATGAGGAGTTAGATCGATTATCTGTAAACAGCTTCCGCGAAAGCGAGAAAACACCGCTTATCATAATCCTAGATAATGTACGCAGTTTCAATAATGTTGGATCCGTTTTCCGCTCTGCAGATGCATATCGTATAGAGAAAATTTACCTGTGTGGAATTACAGCGCAACCACCTCATAAAGACATTAGAAAAACGGCTCTTGGGGCTACAGAGACTGTTGCCTGGGAATATCGAGAACATACTATAGAAGTTATTAAAGAGCTAAATACACGAGGTGTAGTGACTTGTGCTATAGAACAAGCAGAAGATTCTGTTAGCCTTCAAGAATTTCAACCAGCTGGTGAAAAAGTGGCAATTGTGATGGGAAATGAAGTGAAAGGTGTGCAACAAGAAGTTGTAGATGCTTGCAGTAAAGTAATCGAACTGGAACAATATGGAACTAAGCACTCGTTGAATATTTCAGTTTGTACTGGAATTGTAATTTATGATTTGTTCTATAAATTGAATAAAGGAGTATAGAGTTTATAAATGC
Source organism: Nonlabens sp. (assembly GCA_023301395.1). GTDB lineage: Bacteria > Bacteroidota > Bacteroidia > Flavobacteriales > Flavobacteriaceae > Nonlabens. Next base: position 10,483 of record JALZUY010000108.1, on the reverse strand, counting down.
TATAATAGAGTTAAAAATAAGCGCTAGCTGTCAATCGATATCTTAAAAGAATACTTTTAATAAAAAGGAAAACATTCCATGAGTAGATTTGTAGTTTTTTTTATAATTTCATTATTAGGAGTAATTGCGCAGTCACAAATTACTACTGATAATACCACTTTTACGGTGGATCAACTTATCGATGGAGTGCTGTTTGAAAGTGGTTGTACAACTATTGCAAATGTGCAATCAAGTACTGGAATTGCTCCAGGACAGAACGGAATTGCATATTTTCAAAGAGGAACATCTAATTTCCCTCTAGAAGATGGGATCATTTTATCAACTGGAAATGCACTTAATGCTGCTGGACCTAATTCACAAGCTGGAAGGAGTGATGTTCTAGGCACGCCTGGAGATCCAGATCTTGAGGCTGTTATGGCTGCTGCTGGTTCACCGCTTAACTCGCAAGATGTTACGTGGATATCTTTTGATTTTGTTCCTATAGCTAGTAATATCTCATTTGATTACCTATTTGCTAGTGAGGAGTATAATGGTAATTTTGAATGTCAATTTGCTGATGCGTTTGCATTTATTTTAACGGATAGTGTTACAGGAGATGTCACTAACCTTGCTATAATTCCAGGAACAACTACACCTGTACAAGTAATAACAGTGCGTGATCCACCGGCTAATGCTTGTAATCCAGTAAATCCTTCATTTTTTGGAGATTATAATTTGGCTGGTAATACATTTGGCGGTAATCCACCCATTCCGAGTTTAGGAAACCTTGCGTCTAACAGTCCTATAGAGTTTAATGGACAAACAGTGCTGTTCACCGCAGAGAGTCCAGTGATTCCTAATAGAAGTTATAATATCAAATTAGTTATAGGTGATGCAACTGACTCACAATTCGACTCTGCGGTATTCATAGAAGGCGGTAGTTTTGATATAGGTGTAGACTTAGGGGAAAGTAGAACAATTACTGGAGGAAACCCACTTTGTGTAGGTGATGTATTTACTATAGATGCTTCTCTTTTACCAGGAACTCCAGCGACTTATGTATGGACGCAAACTGGTACTGTTATCCAAGGAGAAACGAGTGCAACACTTGACGTTACTGAGGGCGGTTTTTACTCTGTTGAAATAACATTTGCGACTGGATGTACTTCTACAGCAAGTTTGTTTTTACAGTTTGTAGATCTACCAGACGCCAGTCCACCAGATGCCATTTCCTGTGACCCTAGTGGTGTAGGATCTTTTGATTTAACTATTATTGAAAGCACCTTGCTTACTGGTCTTAATGCTGCAAACTACACCGTGACTTTTTATGAGTCATTGATAGATGCAGAGAATCAAGTGAATATAATTCCAGCAGTAGCAAATTATCAAGGTTTAAGTAATCCACAAACGTTATTTGTGAGAGTAGAAGATAATCTCTTCGGTTGTGAGGTGATTTATCCTTTTCAGTTGATTGTAGATGATGTATTTGCAGCTCCAGTTCAAGATATAGTAGGATGTGATGATGATACCGATGGAATAACAACAGTAACACTAGCCGATTTTGATCCACTAGTAGGTCCAGGATATACTCCAGGAACGGTAACCATAAGTTATTACGCCTCACAAGCCGATGCCGATGCTGATGTGAACCCATTAGGGGCAACTTTTACAAACACTGTTTCACCAGAGATAATTTATGCAAGAGTAGTAGCTACTAATGATACAGGCTGTTTTGACACGACCAGTATTAATATTGTGGTGAATGTAGAACCTCTAGCAGCACAATCGATTAGTGATCTAACACTTTGTGATGATAACAATCCTGGTGATGGAATGGAGATCTTTGATTTAACAAGTGTAGAGTCAGACATAGTAGGTGCACAAATCTTTACTGGTATAACTATAAGTTACCACACCTCACAAAACGATGCTGATAATAATACATCAGTTATAATTACTCCAACAGCTTATGAGAATATTTCTAATCCACAAACCGTGTTTGTACGATTAGAAAATAACTTGACAGGTTGTTTTAATACTGAAACTAATTTTGATTTAAATGTCAATGATGCGCCGGTAATTACCGTTCCAGCCTTGTATGATTTATGTGATGATAATACAGGAGATGGTTTTACAACATTTGACCTAATAAGTAGAAATAACGAAATCACAGGTGGGAATACTGGTGTTACGGTTTTCTATTATGCAACGCAGTTAGATGCCACTAATAGAATGAATGAACTTACTAGCCCATTTACAAATACTATGAATCCGCAAAGCTTATTTGTTGTTGTAGAAAATAATGTAACAGGATGTATTAATTCTACTGAGCTAGATCTTGAAGTTATTGATGCACCACAAGCGATAACACCACCATCTATCATAGTGTGTGATGATAATAATACAGGAGACTTAATAGAGACTTTCAATCTCACAGATAATGAAGTGGTTATTTTAAATGGTCAAACAGGTGTTACTATAACCTACCATAATTCACAAGTAGATGCTGATTCTGGCATGAATGCTATAGGGAACATAACAAGCTTTGATAATACAGCTACCCCACAAACTATTTTTGTAAGAGTAGAGAATACCACAGGTTGTTTTAATATTACAGACTTTGAAATTATAGTAAATGAGGTTCCAGTTCCGCAACTCTTTGAACTATATTTTTTGTGTTTAAATAGTGCAGGTGGAATTCTAATAACTGCTGATTCTCCTCCTACGTTAGATACAGGTCTTAATTCCATTGATTTAAATTTTACATGGCAACTTGATGGAAATTTACTTGCGACCGAGACTAGTGCAACGTTAACCGCAATGCAAGTAGGAATGTATACAGTAACAGCCACTAATCAGGTAACAGGTTGTAAGAACTCTCAAACTACTGAAGTAAGGCAATTAGGTCCACCAGATGATTTTGGAGCAACTGTCACAACACGTTTCTTTGATGAACAGCATAGAATTGAAGCATTTGCTACAGGACCTGCGACTCAATACATATTTAGATTAGACGATGGTCCATGGCAATACAATGGGATATTTAATGATGTAACACCAGGAGCACATATTGTTGTGATACAAGATTTAGAAGGTTGTGCTAGTGTAGAAATTCCTCTAGACGTTATAGGATTTCCTAGATATTTTACACCTAATAATGATGGCTATCATGATACATGGAACATAATAGGAATCAATGATTCACCTAGTACCATTATTTATATTTTTGATAGATATGGTAAACTATTGAAACAATTAGATCCCGCTGGGATAGGCTGGGATGGAACTTATAACGGGCAACCATTGCCATCGTCAGACTACTGGTTTAAAGTAGAATATGAAGAGAATGGAGTTATTAAAAGTCTAGGTGGTCACTTTGCTTTAAAAAGGTAGATTACTCTTTTATGGCAATACTTATTTGTTCTAGTACTTTTAAATAATCAGCTTGATTATTTACAAAATCTAAGTCTGTAACATCAATCACTTTGATTTTTAAATCTTGTTGTGATCTTATAAAATCTGCATAACCTTGTTGAATTTGAGAAAGGTAGCTTGCCTCAATATTTTGTTCATAATCGCGACCTCTCTTTTTAATGTTTTCTAACAAGCGATCTTCAGTCTGATAAAGATAAATATACAGATCAGGCTTAACGAGTTCTTTATACATCATATTAAAGAGTCGTTTGTATAAAGAATATTCTTCTTTTTCTAGTGTTATCTTACTGAAAATAAGTGATTTAATGACGTAATAATCAGCAACTGTGAATTCTGAGAAAAGATCGTGTTGTGCTACATCATCGCTTAGTTGCTGGTAACGATCAGCAAGAAATGACATTTCCAAAGGGAATGCATACCTATCGGTATCTTCATAAAATAAAGGTAAAAAAGGATTGTCTGCAAAACGTTCAAGGACTTGTTTACCATTGAAATCTTCAGCTATTTTATGCGATAAGCTAGTTTTTCCAGAGCCTATATTTCCTTCAATGGCGATAAAGTTAAGATCGGCAATTGGAAACCGCTTTTGCGAAAGCGAAATTTCAAAATCATTTAAAGGTTCGAGATTCTTGAAGGAAGATGCAATTTCTTGCATACTTTTTTTTAATATCGGATGTCGCAAGTTTCCAGCGATAACGGCAAGCGGTTGCATAACAAAATGTCGTTCTTCCATTCTAGGATGAGGAACTTGCAGTTGAGGTATATCGATAACTTCTTCATCAAAAAGTAAAATATCGAGATCGATAATTCGATCTTCATAATTGTCAGTCGTTCTAGGAACTCGTCCCATTTCACGTTCAATGTGTTGTAAAATGGTAATAGACTCTTGTGCGTTTTTATGGCTATGAACAAGAATACATGAATTTAAAAAATGGCCACCTTTAAAACCAGCTGCTGGAACTTCATATACTGGTGCTGCTTTAATAATTAAACCTAATTCACTCTCAATACGACAAATAGCGTCAAGGAGATGTCTTTTACGGTCTCCTAGATTACTGCCTAACGCTATGAATATCTTGTGATTATGACTTTTATCGATGTCTAAAAATTTTGCAGCAAATTAAGGAATTATACGCAGCCTAAAAGCTACTTTTACATTAATATGTAAACTCTTTTGGAGTTGATATGAACCAGTTTAAGTGCAGTTTACACTTGATAAATTATTGTAATAATTTGATGATCATACTTTCACAGTTTATTAGCAGCTTTTATGTTTTCATGTCGTTATGTGGTAGTATTTAATATTATACAAGAAATTAAATAGATTAATGAAAAAGTTATTTAAAATATTAGGAGTCTTTTTATTAGCCGTGGTTGTTCTTTTAGTAGCAGCACCATTTTTATTTAAAGACCAAATTGCGTCCATTATAAAAAACAAGCTCAACGGTGCCTTAGATGCACAAGTAGAATTTGCTGATGTTGATTTAAGCCTTTTTAGCGCTTTTCCCGACGCTCGATTGTCTATCGACGGTCTTTCCATCATCAATAAAGAGCCATTTTTAGGAGATACTTTGTTTTACGGGAAAGAAGTGAAACTAGATTTGCCAGTAGGTGATCTATTCAATGATGCTTCTGACCCAATACATATCAATGAGCTCATCATTAGTGACGCAATTTCCAGACTCAAAGTAAATGTTAACGAGAAAGCGAGTTGGAATATTACAAAAGCGGACTCAACAGTAGTTGCCGTTGAAAAACCTCAGGATACTACCAGCGGTTTTAGCTTTGACTTGAATCATTATGAGATTAATAACTCTGATATGAGTTATGAAGATCAAACAACTAAAAATAAGTTGCGTTTGAAAAACTTGTCTCATAGTGGTAATGGTGATTTTTCCCTGGAGAATATCATGCTTGATACAGAGACTAGCGCTCAAGTTTTCTATGGTCTAGGTGAGATAGAATATCTATCAGGACAACAGGTTGAGCTTGATGCTATAATCTTAATGGATATTCCCAACCAGAAATATACTTTACAAGAAAATGACATGCTCATAAATGATTTGAAATTAAATTTAGATGGTTATGTTCAGTTACTTGAAGACGGTACTATGGTAGACCTTAGTTTTAAAACTCCTAGTTCCGATTTTAAAAATTTCTTTGCGGTTATTCCAGAAGTATATCGCAAGAACATGGATGGTATCACGACCACAGGTGATTTTAAAGTAAATGGTGTTATTAATGGAATTGTGGATGATGTGCGTATTCCTAAGCTGGATATTAATATAAATTCAAATAATGCATCATTTAAATATCCCGACTTACCACAAAGTGTGACTCATATAAATATTGACACTCAGATTAAGAATACTACTGGACTTGCCGAAGATACTTTTGTTAAGGTAGTAAATGTGGCATTTAATATAGGTCAAGATCGATTACACGGAAATGCACTGGTGCGTAACTTGACTTCAAACATGCTTGTAGATTTAAACCTAGATGGAACTATCAACTTAGGTAATCTCTCAAAGGCTTTCCCTATGGATAACGATATGAATTTAGATGGAACTATTGTGGCTGATGTGGCTACTAAATTTGATATGAAAAGCGTCGAGGAAGAACGTTATGAGAGTATCAATACCAAAGGTGTTGCAAGCTTAACGGATTTCACATATTCCAGTACAGATTTAAAAAAGCCTCTCTATATTGAAAGAGCAGATCTAGATATGAATAATATGAGGATCAAGCTTGATAATTTTAAAGCTAAAACTGGAAACACAGATTTTGGAGCAAATGGAACCATTAGTAATCTCATAGGTTTTATGTTTAAAGATCAAGATTTGAAGGGAAGTTTTAAAGTAAGTTCTAATCAGTTTGATACATCAGATTTTATGACAGATGTGGCACCTGCAGCCACTGAGCAATCAGATTCAAAATCTGCTCCTGTTAGTGAAGAGGCCATCAAAATCCCTTCATTTTTAAATGCTGACATGGATTTTACTGCAAATATAGTGTTGTACGATAATTTAACTCTTACAAACGTGAAAGGACTTGCTCTTGTACGCGATGAAACCTTAACACTCAATAATACAACAACTGATATTTTTAATGGAAACATAGGTGTCGATGGGTCAGTTTCTACAAAAGGGAAAACGCCATTATTCAATATGATACTAGATATGAATGACCTAGATATAGCTCAGTCTTTTGAAGGCTTTGAAATGTTTCAGAAAATGGTTCCAGTAATTCAGGCTTTAAAAGGGAAAATAAATACTGAGATTAACTTAAATGGTCAATTGAATAATGATTTAACACCTATTATAAATAGTCTTGCTGGTGATGCCATTGCACAGTTATTGACACGTGAAATAGATAAAAGCAAGGCACCATTAATTGCAAAACTGGATGATAAATTGAGTTTCATTAATCTAGATGATTTAAAATTATCGGACTTAGTTACTAAGCTCAATTTTAAAGATGGCGCAGTTCAAATCACACCATTTGATTTTAATATCAAAGACATCAAGGTAATTGCAAGTGGATCACACAGTTTAACAAACGATATGAGTTATACACTTGACTTGAATGTACCTGCAAAATATTTAGGAAAAGAAGGAGCTGCCTTGTTAGCAAAGCTAGAAGATGAAGATATCGATAAAATATCAGTACCTATTCCTGTTCAATTATCGGGATCGTTTATGCAGCCTAATGTTGATTTAAATCTAGAACTGGCCGCAAAGAACTTAACGAGTCAAATCGTAGAAATTCAGAAAGCAAAATTGAAAGATAAAGGCGAAGAGACTCTTAATAATGTGGTGAGTGATATTCTGGAAGGTAAGAATCCGCTGGATGGAATAAAGGATATAATTAGTGGTAATAAAACGCCAAAAGACACGACAACAACTAAAGTTCTAGATTCCACAGCGGTCATAAAACCTAAGGATACAACAGTGGTGGGAAAAGTTAAGGAAGAAGCAGAGACCAAAGTCAAAGAAGCCGCAGGAAATATTCTCAATAATTTATTTAAAAAGAAAAAGTAACACGCAACTATTCCTCTTTTCTGTCATCTGTCTAACATATGAAAACACTAATTATCACTTTTATTTTGTTGCTAGTAGCCTACAGCGCTACAGCTCAAATCCAGCAATTAGTTCTTGAAAACGAAGAAAGAAACGAAGTCAATATTCTTGAAGATAACCAGATGGTACGTGTGGTTACCACTTCAGGTGTAAGACACAAAGGGAAAATGGCGATTGTAGATGAAAACACCATCAGTATTAAAGGAACATTGATACCACTTAATGAAATTGATAAAATTAAGAAGCACAGCAGGCTAGTTGCAGTTCTATTAGGAATTGCAGTCGTTTATTTGTCCACAGGACTGGTTGTAGGAGGCCTTTTAGTGGCAACTTTTGGTGGTGAGGTCGCTTTAGGTGTGGTGCTCGGTGCAGCTGGTCTCGCAGGTATGTATGGTGGAATAAATGGAGTAAACCTCAGTCGAGCTTATAAACGATATCAAGGATGGAATTATAGCATAGAGACTATTCCATTAGCGAGCATATTAACTAATTGATTATAAAATAGTTAGATTTACCACATATCCTTCATGACTACGTATATTCATTACGTGTCCATCTTCAAAAATGAGATATTGACCTTTGATCCCTTTAACAGTACCACTATGTTCAGGTGTTTTTGAAAGATTCACAGTTTTTACTTTACTAGGATATTGAAGTACTGGAAAATTGATATGCAACTCACTTTCTGGTTCTAGAATAAATTCTCTTGCTTCGTCAGGAATGTGTTCAATCACGCTTTCGCGGAAGCGTAACAAATCAACATCTTCAATATCATTAGTGAGCATTTTTCTCCAGTTGGTCTTGTCTGCCACGTAATCTTTAAGGGCAACCTCAGCAATACCAGCGAGGTAACGATTAGGTGTTTCTAAAATTGCAACGGCCTCGTGCGCACCTTGATCAATCCATCGAGTAGGAACTTGAGTTTTACGAGTTACGCCTACTTTCACATTACTAGAATTTGCGAGATAGACGATGTGCGGCTTGAGTTGCACCTTTTTCTCATATTCAAGATCACGATCTTCTTGATCAAGATGTGCTGTACTAAGCTCTGGTCGCATAATCCAGTCACCAGCTTGTGGTGAACTAGAGAAACAATCATAGCAAAATCCCTGGCGCCATATCTTTTTATCAAGACCACAATTCATACATTCATTTGCAACGTGTTTGATATGTATCTTTTTATCCAGTAGCTGGTTAACGTGGATGAAGTTGTCTTTAAAAACCCAATAATATTGAACCGTTTCTTGAAGTTCCGTCTGCATTTTACGTAATGTACCAGTAACCACCATAGTTGCTTGATCTTTGAGAATTAATATTGAATTAGTTACTATCTTAGTAGGGTAAAAATACTTAGTTTTTTCAGCTTTATGGCTATACCGTTAATCAATTCTGTAGTGTCCTGGTTTCTTAAGAAACGCATACACGATATGGAACTTTTTATGAAGCATCCACAAGAGTTGCAGAACAATTTGTTGATGGACATGATTCGTTTTGCACGATCTACAGAGGTAGGAAAAAAATACGGTTTTACAGATATTAAGTCTTATCGAGATTTTGCTGATCGTGTTCCTATAGGAGATTATAGTGATGTTCAAGACGATATAGAACGCTCTAAAAAAGGGGAGAATAATATTCTGTGGCCTACACCTATCAAGTGGTTTGCTATGAGTAGTGGTACTACGAGCAGTCGTAGTAAATTCATACCTGTTAGTAAAGAATCTCTAGAAGATTGCCATTATGCAGCGTCTAAGGATTTGCTATGTATGTATCTCAATAACAATCCAGATTCTAAACTTTTTAGAGGAAAAGGATTGCGATTAGGTGGTAGTAAAAAATTAGATAAAATAGCAGGAACTAGCGCAGGAGACTTAAGTTCTATCTTGATTGATAATATGCCTTTTTGGGCAGATTATAGTTCCACTCCAGGTAATGATATTGCACTGCTATCTGATTGGGAAACGAAGATGCCTGCGATAGTCCAAGAAACCATAAATGAAAAAGTAACCAGCCTTGCTGGTGTGCCTTCATGGATGATGGTATTGCTCAATAATGTTTTAGAAACTACAGGAAAGGAAAATATCCTAGAAGTGTGGCCAGATATGGAAGTGTTTTTCCACGGTGGCGTGAGCTTTGATCCTTATATAGATCAGTATAAAAAGCTGTTGCCTAGCGATAGTATTAAGTATTATGAGACTTATAATGCGAGTGAAGGATTCTTTGCTATTCAAGACAGTAATGATAATAAAGACTTGCTGTTAATGCTGGATTATGGAATCTTCTACGAGTTTATTCCTATGAAAATTTATGGAACACCTGACGAGAAAATAATTACTCTAGATCAAGTTGAAGTAGGAGAAAATTATGCCATTGTAATCACTACAAATGCTGGGTTGTGGCGTTATAAAGTAGGTGATACGGTACGTTTTACAACTACAGCGCCTTATCATATCAAAGTGACTGGTAGAACTAAACATCACATAAACGTTTTTGGTGAAGAGTTAATCATTGAAAATGCTGAGGCTGCTCTTAAGGTAGCGATGCAAAATGTTCCTTGTAGTATTAAAGATTATACCGTTGCTCCAGTATTCATGCAAGGCAAGGAAAAAGGTGCTCATGAATGGATGATCGAGTTTGAACAAAAACCTGCCGACTTAAAACAATTTACTCAAGCTCTAGATCAGGAACTGCAACAAGTCAACTCTGACTATGAAGCAAAACGAGCTCATAATATCACACTTACAGAACTCAAAATTCACGAGGCTCAACCTGATTTGTTTTACAACTGGCTCAAAGAAAAAGATAAACTAGGTGGACAACATAAGATTCCTAGATTAAGTAATTCTAGAGATTATATGGAAGAACTTTTGAGAATTCAATCTCAAGTTTAAGCATAAACTATATTTTATTTTTTAATTAATTTTAAAGTATCCACCAGTTTATTTTCATTATAAAGCTGTAACAAATACAATCCACTATTCAACTCACTGATA
>JALZUY010000107.1 GCA_023301395.1 Nonlabens sp. | reverse complement strand
TTTCATTAAAAACTGATAGTTTTATTGAGGTTCCTTTATCTAAGTCTTTTGAAGGCGAAAATGTTACTCTTAAAGAAGTACATGAATCTGAATATTTAAAAAGGGAAGAGGAAAATAAAAGAGTGATGACTAAATTAGGTAGAGGTATTAGACAAACTGAAGTTGAAATCTTTCGCCACGGACCTGAACGACTTTACGAATGGGAATTAGAAAATGAAAAAAAATAGATTTACTTACCCTTTTAATTCAATTAAGAAAAAGACCTGCCTAGGTCTTTTTCTTTTTTTAACCTGCTTTCTTGTAAATGCTCAGATTTCTGGTAATATAAACAATGAGAGTAAAATGCCTGTATCCTTTGCTACAGTATTACTTAAAAAGGCATCCGATAGCGCCATTGTATCATACACTCAAACCAATAAATCTGGCTTTTTTCAATTAAAGGTTAAGAGTGTAGGCAGGTATCTTCTGAGTATCAAATCTATTTCTTATGCTGCTCGTGACACTATTGTTATTATTGATGATTTAGAAAAACAGTTAGTTGTAAATTTTGTTATGAAAGAACAACAACTGGAACTTAATGAGATTATTCTTAATGCAGACTTGCCTGTACGCATTAAAAAAGACACCATTATCATAGATGCCAAAGCCTTTATGCAAGGCAATGAAGAAGTGGTAGAAGATTTATTAAAGAAAATCCCTGGACTTACTGTAGAAAGCGATGGTACTATTAAGGTAAACAATCAAGAGGTCGAGAAAATCATGATAGAAGGTGATGACTTTTTTGAGCGTGGTTATAAAATCCTCACTAAAAATATGCCAGCATCACCACTTAATAAAATAGAAATCCTGCAGCGCTATTCAAATAATAGATTGCTCAAAGGTGTAGAAGAAAGTGATAAAGTTGCTATCAACCTCACGCTAGATGAAGATGCAAAACGGCAATGGTTTGGGAACATAGAATTAGGTCAAGATGTGGAACTGGATTCTTTTTATCAAGGTAGGTTCAATCTCATGAGCTTCGGTAAAAAGAACAAATTCTACTTTCTAGGTCAGGCAAACTCGATTGGGACTGACGCTACTGGAGATATAGGTCATCTCATTAATCCCATACGTTATGGCGAGCCAGGTTTTATAGGTTCTAACGCACAATTACAACCACTTATGTTTATGGAAGGTGGAATAGGTAATTTTAAACGCAGCCGCTCTAATTTTAATAATGCAGAGTTGTTATCTCTTAATGCTATTTTTAATCCTAGCGAAAAGCTTAAAATAAAAACACTAGGCTATTTCAACTGGGACGAGAAAAACTTTTTTAGAAATAGTACCTATAGTTTTTTTGCCAATGATACGGACTTCACAAATACAGAGGATTTCCAGCTGCGCAATATCTATCAAACAACCTTTGGGAAACTACAATTGAACTATGATATTTCTAAAAGCCAATCGCTAGAATCCATTACTTCCTACAGCGATATAGGTAATGATGCGAGGTCTAATCTATTATTCAATGACCTTTCTACTCGTGAGTCGCTAGAAACCGCACAAAAAAGATTCAATCATCATACCACTTACACGAGTAGATTAGATAGTACAAAAGTGTTATTGCTTATCGCTCGAGTTGTGAATGAAAAAGCACCACAAGAATATGATGTAAACCAGTACCTTTTTCAGGATTTATTCACTACTACTTCATCTTCACCAGATGCTGTAAATCAAGTCATAGAAAACGAAATGACCTTTGCAGGATTACAGGCTCATTTTCTAGACCGTAAAAAATCTGGAAATTTATTTGAAATTCAATTAGGTAATGATTATCGCTTAGATAAATTGGGAAATGAATTACGCTTTCGCGAAAGCGGTACAGCAGTATTATCACCAATAGGTTATCAAAATAACACACGTTATGGAGTAAATGATTTGTATGTAAACAGCAGTTATTTATATAAATTAAAAGACTGGAAAATTACAGGAAAAGTGGCGTTGCATCAATTATTGAATTCACTAGAGCAATCTGGCGTGCAAAGTGATCAGCAACCTTTTTTCATTAATCCATCGTTGAATGTGAATTATGAGATTAACAAGAAGAATCGATTGTCATTAAATCTCGCTCAAAATAGAACTAATGCACAAGTGCTGGATGTTTATGACCAGTTTGTGTTAACAAGTTTCCGCTCTTTTAATAAAGGAACGGGAACTTTTAATCAACTAGACGCTAGTACAGCTAGCTTCAATTATCAATTGGGCAACTGGTCAGATAAGTTTTTTGCGACCTTTAGTAGTTCCTATTCAAAAAATCACGATTTCTTTAGTTCAAATACTATTATAGAACCTAATTTTTCTCAGTCTGAGCGTATTGTTATTAAGGATAGAGAATACATTTCCCTTAATGCTACGGTAGACTATTATTTGAGTCTGTTAAGTTCAAATGTAAAACTTAAAGCATCTCATTTTATCTCAGAGTTTAAGAATGTCATTAATAATTCTCAGTTGCGAGAAGTGCAAAGTGTTAACTCTAGTCTAGGATTAGAAATGCGATCTGCATTTGATGGCGTTTTTAATTACCATATAGGTACTACTTGGAATTTTAATAAAGTGACGGCATCGGGCATTTCAAATTCTTTTGTGGATAATACTTCTTTTATGGATTTGTCATTTGTTTTTACAGAGCGTTTTAATATTTCATTACGATCGGAGCGTTACTTTTTTGGTAATATTAATAATGGAGATAATACCTATTATTTTCTAGATATAGATGCGAGGTATAAATTCAAAGATAAAAGTCCGTTTTCATTTTCTATAATGGCTCGTAATCTTACAAATACAGAACAGTTCCGTACTAGTTCTATAAATGACGTATCGTCTTCAACGGTTTCCTATCGTTTATTACCACGTTATACTTTATTAAGCGTGAAGTATCGTTTTTAAAATGGCATCTACTTCTCAAATTTCCAAGCAATAAAACGTGATTTTTTATTACCGCTATTCATAGGAACGACTTTATAGGTCGCTTTCATTTTAGTGAGCTGCTTCTCAAGCTTAAGTAGATTCTCTTTGCGAGAAACTAAACTTGTAAACCAGCCTACTTGTGATTTATAGTCTGCACTTTCTTTAATCAATCTCTTGATAAATAATGCTTCTCCACCATTACACCACAGTTCGTGAGATTTACCGGCAAAATTGCGCCAGCCTATTCCATTTCCTAGATTTTTATTTTTGCGTCTGTTTGCTTTAAATGCTTCTTCTTCACTGTTATAAAAAGGTGGATTACACATTGTGAAATCATACAACTCTTGAGGTTTTATGATGTTCTTTAAAATCGAACCTCTATCTTCTTGTAATCTTAATTTGATGTTAGAGATTTTATGAGATTTAGGTAAGGAGATTTTTTCTTGTAACGCTTTCGCGAAAGCGTAACTATCCTCATCTACTTCACTACCTACCATTTTCCAGTTGAAAATAGCCGTTCCCAGTATAGGGTAAATCATGTTTGCACCAGTACCAATATCTAGACCAGTAATGTTGTTTTTGCCCACAAGATCAGCAAGATGTAATATGTAATCTACACGACTAGGAATGGGTGGACTCAAGTAATTCTCAGGTAATTCCCAATCTGTTACACCATAATGTTCCTTGAGTAGCGCACTATTCAATACTAGAACAGACTCTGGATTTGTGAAATCTATACTTATAAGTCCATCTTCTTTTGTGATGAAATGAGATTTCAATTGCGGATATGACTGCGCTAATAGCTCAAGGTCATAACCATGTTTGTGTAAATTATTATCGTGCATGCTGCAAAGATAAGTTAGTCTTAAGTCTTTTAGTTCACGGCGTTCAGTTCTTTGGTTTCCATTACCTTTGCAAAAAATTACTTTCATGAAGAATTTTGAGGAACTAAATCTGTCGACACCATTGCGCAATGGTATTAATGATTTAGGTTTTACCACAATGACACCTATTCAAGAACAAGCTTTTCCAGTTATATTATCTGGTAGAGATATGATAGGTATTGCACAAACGGGAACTGGTAAAACACTAGGTTACATGTTACCGTTACTTCATGAATTAAAATACTCTGAGACACTGGACCCTAGAATGCTGGTTCTCGTTCCTACAAGAGAACTTGTTGTTCAAGTAGTGGAACAGATTGAATCCTATGCTGCATATGTTAATGTAAGAGTACTAGGAGTATATGGTGGAACTAATATCAATACACAAAAAAAAGCTGTTACTGATGGAGTTGATATTATAGTAGCAACGCCAGGTAGATTATATGATTTAATAGTTGCGCAAACGGTACGTTTAAAAAACTGTAAGAAAGTAGTTATCGATGAGGTAGATGTGATGCTGGATCTAGGTTTTAGATTCCAGTTGACTAATATTTTTGAACACTTGCCAGTTAAGCGTCAAAACATCATGTTTAGTGCAACCATGACCGATTTGATAGAGGAATTTATAAGAGCTTATTTCTATAATCCTGAGAAAGTGAGTATTGCGGTAAGTGGAACTCGATTAGAAAATATCGAGCAAACTTGTTATCCCGTAGAGAATTTTTACACTAAGGCTAACTTGCTCATGGACCTTCTTACAGACGAGGATGAGTTCAAGAAAGTACTCGTGTTTGCAGGTAATAAAAAGAGTGCTGATCGTTTACAGGATTATATGCTGGAACGATATGGTGATGAGATTGCGGTAATTCATTCCAACAAGACACAGAATTATAGATTGCGTTCCATAGAGCTGTTTGACAGTGGTGAACGACGTATTTTAATAGCTACAGACGTAATGGCGCGTGGACTAGATCTTGATAAAATTTCGCACGTTATAAATATAGATGTGCCTTCTTTTCCAGAGAACTATATGCACCGTATAGGTCGTAGTGGTCGTGCCGAGGAGAAAGGAAAAACAATTCTATTCTACACAGAGAAAGAGAAAGAGGATAAAGAAGCTATTGAAAGCTTAATGGATTATAAAATCCCTGAAATTCCTTTCCCAGAAGAAGTTGAGATTTCAACTCAAAAAACTCCCGAAGAAAAACCTATTGTGCGTGAGATTTTTAATCCGCATAAAGTTATTGAAGATGAGCGTGGTGCTTCTTTTCATGAGAAGAGTGAGAAGAATCAAAAGACAAATCAAGGTGGTAGCTACCGCAGGATTATGGAAAAGAAATATAAAAAGCCTAAGACAAGAGGTGATAAAAATGTTAATCGCCGTAGAAAGAAGTAATCTACAATCTAAATGACTGCAAAACAGTATTTTTGCTAAATAATTAAAGTATTCTTTTTTTTGAAAAAGCACTTCGTTTTAAGCCTGTTGTTTCTATTGTTATTCGCTTTCGCGAAAGCGCAATCTGTAAATACATCCTACTTATGCCTGGCAAATGGTGATATAGTACTTGCAGACCTGGGCAACTGTACATCTACCATTGTAGCTTCACATTCTACTTCTTTTTTTGATATAGCGCAAGGTGATACAGATGAAACCTTGTATGGAATACGTAATGATGAGTTGTTTGAGATCAATGTGGTAACTGGCATAGTTACGTCTTTAGGAATCGTGAACGTTATAGGTTTTACAGGAAATTTTAGAGTTGATTCATTAGTTAAAGAAAGCACAGGAACTTTACTAGGTGTACACACAAACTCGCCAGGTGGATTGTTCAGGTTTGATATAGCTAGTATGACTGCTACTTTTTTGGGGAATACAGGATTTCCTAGCGCTGGAGATTTAACCTATTTTGATAATGATTTATATCTTATTGCAGATGGTAATAGACTTGTTATTATTGATGTCACAAATCCTAGTAATTCAAACTCAGTAGGTACGATACCTGCGTCATCTGGTTTTAATAATGTTTTTGGAGTAGTGACTATTATTACCGCAAATCCATGTGCTATCGATCCTACATTTGAACTTATAGCTTCGGGAGGAAATGATACTCGTTTTGTAAATATTAATACAGCACAAACCACGGCAAATTGTCCCAATTTAGTTAATTCAGATATTTTTGGAGCTGCTGAGGTAGCCTCGGACGTGATTTGTTCCATTTCATTAACTGTCGTTGATGATAATCAAATGACAACTACGCCAGTCTATTGCGCTGCCGCAAATACATTGTTGAATGCAAATCCAGATCCTAATACGCCTTTAGGAACTTATTCATGGGAATGGAATATTCAAGGTAATCCTATGGTTATTGCGACTGGTAGTACATTGCCTATTAGTAGTTTAACAACAACTACCACATACATTTGTACCATAACAGATTCAGGTAGAGTAGCACCTGATAATATTGCCGTCTCCAGTATCACGGTTGCGATCAATTCAGTGCCAGTATGGAATCCTATTGCAAACGTGATTGCTCATTCCACTTATACATTACCAGCGGTTACTGGAACTAACATACCTGCAAATACTGCTTTTTTTGATAATCCTTTATATACAGGAACAGCCTGGAACACTGGTGATATTCTAGATCCAACTATGTTTACAACAAATCCAGCCACTATATATGTTTATGGGATTGATGCTACTGGTTGTGAATTGAGAGAGCAATTTGATATTGAATTTGTAGATGCCCAAGTCACAATTACTCCAGGTGGAATTCAAAATGTGTGCGCAGGTGAAATGGTAACCTTAATTGCCACACCAGTTCCTGCAGTAGCTTATGGAACTTATACTTATAACTGGACAGATATTCAAGGAACCATTTACCCTAATACTGCAAGTATTATCGTTACTATAAATGCAGCTACTACGGTATCAGTCACTGTAAATGACTCTGGAGTTGAAAATGGAAACTCTATGGGCTTTGATATGACAGATTTTAATGTGTTGCCTGTCGTTGATATCGATGATCTTGCTGATCAGTCCGTAAATTCAAGTTTTTCTTTCCCGGTAATTACCGGTACAGGCTTAACAGGTGGAGAAGCTTATTATACACAACCTAATGGTATGGGAACGATGTACAATGCTGGTGATGTCGTAACAGCATCTGACTTTACAACTTTACCAATGACACTTTTTATCTTTGACGATAACGGATCGTGTAATGATGAAGAATCATTTATCTTAGATATTATTACTTCTACCACATTAAATTTAAGCCTCAATAGTTCTGGCAATAACGTCTGTGCAGGAGAAATGACTACACTAATGGCAGCTCCTAGCCCGATAACTGCTCAAGGAACTTATAGTTATGAGTGGCGAGAACAAGGAATGGCTATAATTTTATCTAACGGCTCTTCTCTAACTGTTGCTCCATTAATAAGTGCTATTTATGAATGTATAGTTACTGATAGTGGATTGACTACAAATAATACAGCAACAGCGACTATATCAATTAATGTTATTCCTGTACCTAACATAGATCCTATTGCAAATCAAATTGTGACGAGTAGCTATACTTTACCTGTTATAAATGGAACTAATTTGAGTGGTAATCAGTTGTTCTTTACGCAATCTGGTGGACTAGGAACTACATTTATGACAGGTGATATAATTGATATAGGAGACTTTGCCACATATCCGGTTACCCTATTTATATATGATGTAAATGCAAGCGGTTGTGATGATGAGATGAGTTTTGAGTTAGTAATCAATCCTATAATAATTGTTCCAGAACCAGAAGAGCAACTATTTAATATTCCAGATTATGTAACTCCTAATGATGATGGATTCCACGATTTCTGGAAGATTGAAACTAATAGTGCCGTTGTAACAGTTACTGGGATTTATATTTTTGATCGGTATGGGAAATTATTAAAACAGCTCGCTCCCGATGGTATAGGATGGGATGCTATTTATAATGGAAGCCCTATGCCTTCTAGTACCTATTGGTATTTATTAGAATATGAATTGAATGATCAACCTCAAGAGATGAGTGGTTATTTTGCGGTAAAAAGGTAAGTCTTTTTTGACTTTGGCTTAGTTATTGAAAATTGAAAAATTATATAAATAAAAGGGTGCATTTTAATTATATTGCGACCCGTTAAAAAACTATCATGAAAAAAATATTTTTATTAGTAGCCTTAGTAGCTTCAACATTATCATTTGCACAAACAGGTTATGTAGATGCAGAGTTTTTATTGTCTAAAATGCCAGAAGTAAGTGCCGCCGAGACTCAATTGAAAAACTTTACAAATAATCTTCAATCTGAAATTTCAAGAGCTGAAAACAATGCAAAAGCACGTTTCCAAGACTTGCAAGCACAATCACAAGTTGAAGGTATAACCGACGCTAAAATAGCTGAGCTTGAACAACAAGCACAACAATTAGATGCAACTTTAAATACTGAAAAGAAAGGAGCGGAATTGAAATTAAATGTAAAGCGTAATGAATTAATGACGCCTATATATGACAAGCTTAACGCTGTAATCGCTAAGGTTGCTAAAATGAAAGGTTTTAAAATAATCGTTTCAGTGAATTCAGTGCTTTTTGCTGAAGAATCTGCAAATATTACAGATCGGAAGAGCGTCGT
>JALZUY010000106.1 GCA_023301395.1 Nonlabens sp. | reverse complement strand
AACCACATACTCCTGGGTGAGTGAACACAATCTAAATAGATATTTTAATGAGTTTTGTTTTAGAATCAACAGGTCACAAACTAAAGCGACTATATTTAATAATCTAGTTAATAAAATGGTCTACTCAGATATAATTTATCAATCTAAATTAATGAGTAACTAACTACTGACCTCTATAAATCTAATTCAAATTCTGAAATTAAATATTCTTAATGTTCCAAATGAAATCCATAGAAAACGGGCATAGTAACTTTGAAAAAGCATTGCAAATGCGATAATTATATACTCGTATCTCAGATGCGCGCGACTAGGAATTATAAATATACTCATTCAAGTTTCTTTGATTTAAGCTGAATATTTCATTTTCTAGAAAATAAAAAAACAGGTATAAATACTTATTTTTATGATAATCGAAGTGTCGTAGGTTTGAAAATCGTTAATTCAAAAAATATAGTTTGAACAGTTCTGATCTTTAAAATTTATCTTCACATGCCAACTACCTCTACTATTGCAAATCCTCCTAATATTGAAAAATCAGTAACTGAAAAAGAAACTACATCTACAACAGCTACTCCATCAAAAGAACCTAAAACAAAATTTAAAAGCATCTCACCAAAGCTTAAAGATGAAATGATTCATGAGATCAATCAAATGCTCTCATTTGCTTTGCATAATGGTAAAACTGTAAATATTGATGTGATTCCATTAATTGAAGAGAACAATATTGATAATTTGATCAATGCACATAATTTACTTTGTAAAAATGTCGCTCCGGCTACTCCTAAATCTATTAATTATTCTTTTAATTTAAGAGATAGTAAACAGCAAGAACCGCTACTTAAAAAATTACCTTTAGTACGCAATCTTATCATTCTTGCCATTATTTTTCTGATTTTATTTGT
Source organism: Nonlabens sp. (assembly GCA_023301395.1). GTDB lineage: Bacteria > Bacteroidota > Bacteroidia > Flavobacteriales > Flavobacteriaceae > Nonlabens. The sequence goes on along the minus strand of JALZUY010000106.1, from coordinate 5,223 downwards.
TGCTACTGGACAGTCCTCTATGGTAAATGACGAATCCTTAGACATAGGAGTAATGAATAACCGTGGTTTAAGTTTATTATTAAATTTGGTTACCTAGCCTCAGTTTCTGGATTGGGAATTATTTTTTATTTTCAGTCTTTACAGAAATTAAAAAAAAGGACAGTAATAACGCTATAAACATAGTGATTACCGTAACGATACTTAATAAATTCAATGGATTCATTAATTTTTTCCTTTTTAGGAGAATTCTATTTTTATTTATTAGAATAGAATTTATCTACAAGAAACAACAATTCTAAATTCCTAACAACTCACCAGCCGCATCAAAAGGACTTTTCTCTTTTGCGAGAACTTCTTTTTCTAGAACAGCGAGTTTTGAAATGATCTCAGGTCTATTGTAGAAATTGGTTTTAAGCGAGTCATCTATGGTCTGTTTAAACCAGTATAGAGCTTGTGAGTTTCTTTTAAGAGTAAAGCTTTGCGATTGTGTAGTATGTGCTTTATAGCTTTCTAGCTCTTCAATAACCTCTGTGATTCCTTGGTTATTTAAACCGCTACAGGTAAATACTTGAGTAGGCCAGCCGTGGTCTTTTTGCGGCATGAGGTGTACTGCGTTTTTAAACTCGCGGCGTGCGTGTTTTGCGGCGAGTTGGTTCTCGCCATCGGCTTTGTTGATGATAATGGCATCGGCCATTTCCATAATGCCGCGTTTAATACCTTGAAGATCGTCTCCAGCACCAGCCAGTTTGAGCAGTAAGAAAAAATCTGTCATGGAGTGGACTGCAGTCTCGCTTTGTCCTACACCTACCGTTTCTACAATGATGAAATCGTATCCTGCGGCTTCACAGAGTATGATCGCCTCACGCGTTTTGCGTGCCACGCCACCTAGAGTGGTTCCTGCAGGACTAGGTCTTATGAATGCCTGGTCGCTTTTTACCAGTTCTTCCATTCTGGTTTTATCGCCCAGTATGCTGCCACCAGTTATGTTGCTCGATGGATCTATGGCGAGTACGGCGACTTTCTTGCCGCGTTCTATGAGCTGTCTTCCTAAGGATTCTATAAAGGTAGATTTTCCCACGCCTGGCACTCCAGTGATTCCTAATCTAAATGATTTTCCTGAATAGGGTAGTGCTTGTTGTAATACCGCTTTCGCGAAAGCAGAATCACCACCAGCAGTACTCTCCACTAAAGTTATCGCGCGACTGAGTGCACTCACTTTACCCGTATTGAGTTCTTTAAAAAGAAGATCTACATCTACAATTTCTTTCTTGCGACGTGCTTTAGGATTTATGTGAGAATTTGTAGCCACTTATGCTTGTTGACTGTTTTTACTGGCTAAGAAGCCGCCTAAATAAGCCATAGGAATGTAAGCTAACACAATGTCCATAGCAGCAAACCAGATAGGTCCAGGAAGTAATGTGTTTACTATGATTCCGCCTATGAGAAAAAACACACCTATTCCCATTGCAAATTTCATTTTATGATTCGCCGCAAGTAGTGCTGCAATATAGGCGCCAACAAAGGTTCCCAATGCATGTGCTAAAAACGGAAATATGAAGTTCTCTATACTAAAATTGGGCATCGCTTTTTTCAATGCTTCCATATCGCTCACATCTACACCTTCCACAGGAACGATAATGTTTCCCAGCTCGATAAGTCCCATGTTAACGACGTTTCCTATGATTACTCCAGCAAGTACTGCCAGTATGTTTCTGATTATCGGATTCATGAGGATTGGTTTTAGAATTTAAAAATAGTAATAATAGTTGTTAAGATGACTAAACCTTGCAGGTTTTCAAAAGTTCAAGAGCTTTTCATTAAGCCAAACCTTACAGGTCTTTGAGACCTGTGAGGTTGACTGCATAGTTATAATTTTAAAAACTCCTCGTCATAGAAAAGGCGAAACAGATGATACTTCGCTTGTCGAAATAACATCTTGTAAAGTGTTGTAATCTAATCTGATTTAAAGCTAGTGATTAGAAGTTTAAAAAATTAACAATATATTAACAAGAAAATTAATTCAATGCAATCCTTTTTTTTTTTGACTTTTGTTGTAGAAGATTAGTAATTATGATAAGAGTTGGTAGAATATTATTATTTGTAGTTGCGATATTTATTGTCGCCGTATCTTGTGAAAAGGAAGACTTTCGTGAACAAAGCAATAAGGATTTAAATAGTCCTTTTAAAGTAACCGAGCTTAATTTTAGTGAAAGTAAATTGCCTAGAGATATTTCACGTTTTGTTCAAAAAAAATCATTTGAATTTAGTAAAAAAAGTAACATTGTAGCAGATTCAATCCAAGATTTTTATGTTAACATTGAGAAAGTTAAATACTTACAAGCAGTAGATAGTTCTTTTCATAGTTATACTTTTTTAGTGAATCGTTTGAATCAGCAGGATAACGTAATAGAAAATTTAGTTTTTTCATCTGATACTCTAGGTGGTTATAATGCTAATTTAATCAAATATGAGTTTGAGGGTAATGATAAAATTAATATAACCACAGGTTTAGTTAACGTGCTAGCTCAAGATTATTTAAAAAGCTTTTATTTAGATTGTGTTACAACGGTGACCTATGAATCTTTTCAAGATGCGATGTGTAATTGTCAAACGATAAAAATATTATCTACCGAAACAGATTGTACTTTTGTTTATTATGATGATCCGGATAACGGTGTTCCTGGAGGCAATACTGGTGGCTCATCTGGTGGTGGCGGATTTGGTGGCGGAGTATGGACTGGCGGCGGTGGCGGTGGCACTACTGTAGGAACAGCTCCAATCATTCCAGATAATGAAGAAAAATGTGAAGATGGTAAAAGTGCGCTAAACGAATTGACAAATCATCCTGATGTGAAACCTGAGTTATTGGCGTTAGAGAGCTATCTAAATGGAAATCCCTTGAATGAAAATGGTATTGAAATGAGGTTAGAGAATGATGGAAGTTATACTCCTGTTCAGCCTAGTGATACCAGCACAGACGAGACAAAGTTTCCATCAACCCAATCTAATACAGAACTTCAAGTACATGTTCATAAGGATGACCAATTTGATATCTTTAATGCTGATGACATAATTGAGTTTATAAGTGTTTATGGAGAAAGACGAGAATTAATTGAAAATCAAAATGGAGGTTTGATATCTAACATTGCTGGTTCAAATACCACAGCAATTGTTATTACACCTGATCGTACTTTTGCATTACGAATAGGTGATATAACAAAGGCAATACAAACATATAACCAATTTAAGCCTGATAACTCTTATCCGAAAAGATTTACCAGAGATAAATATGAGCAATATGAACAAGAAATAAGAGATAGTTGTGAAGATGATAATTGCACAGCTGATGAACTCGATGAAAAGGTAACTGAAATGGTTAAAAATAGTATTATTAAGAACTTACCTTTAGGTGTTGATTTATTCGAAGGAGTAAAAGATGGGAATGGAAATTATATATGGACTTGTTTAAATTAGAAAAAATGAAAAACTTTTTAATTATTTTTATAGTATTAGCTTTTAAGACTGGGTATTCACAAATACCAATTGAGCAAGAAACAGAAATAGAATATAATCGAGGGACTAATTTTAAAGATGTAAATGGAGTTTTCGATAAGTTCTTGGGAACTTGGGTTTTTGATGATGGTGTAGATTATTTTAAAGTAACTTTTAGCTTACAAGAAGATTTTGATTGGAATGATTGGGGTTCTAATCCAACAACTTATGATACAATTGTTTCACGTTTTTTATACAAAAAAAATGGAATAATTATATATGATACATATAACAACTTCCCAAATTCTAATTATAACCCTTCTTTTGATCATATAATTTATGGTTACCATTTCTCTGGATACGTTTCAAGTATAGGTAATTCTTTTGATCAGAATGTGAATACAAATAATTTGCTTTTGGGCTATTCCGAACCTACAAATAATTATACAAGATGTAGAAATGCCGCAGTGAAAATATCATATTCAGGTTTTAGTATTGGTTCAAACGGAACGACCATTAATTGGGAAAGGACATTTGAAAGGTTAGAGTCATGCTCGAGGCAAAATACTGATGGTTCGTTGCCAGATAATTCTGATTTTCTTATCCCATCTACAATGATTTTGGTGAAACAATAGGTTAATAATGAAACAAGTTTTATTATTTATTTGGTTTTTATTATATTCTTTCCAAGGCTGTTCTCAAGACAATATTATTCCTTTGGAACAATTTTCTGTAAATTCAATTAGTCTACACGACTATTATAAAGATGTAAATGGAGTTTTAGATAAATTTGTAGGTACGTGGATTTATGATGATGGGGTTACTTATTTTAAAGTAGTATTTCAGAAAAAAGAAAGAAAAAGCGCCATTAATGATTGGAATAATACTCCTATTTATTTCGATCAATTAGTTGCAAATTTTGAATTAAGGTTAAATGAATTGACAGTTTATAATAATTTAAGTTCAACTGATATTCATCCTATTAATGACGGTCATAGGGTTTTCAATTTGAATAGAAAAATTAAACTTTTTTATAGTGAATCTGATAATAACTATACCGATGCTTATTATAATAATTTTGGCTTGTATCGATCAACGCTGTCATTAACGTATCAGCCTGATTTAAGTAATAATCTTGACCAATTACTTTGGAATAGGATAACATTTAATGGAAAAGAACCAATAGATACAAGTAATTATTTAATAGGTCAGCAAGATTCGACTCCATATCAGATTCCACCTAATTTGTTGTTGACTAAACAGTAAATTACTTTTTTAGATTCATCTTAGTTGGAATCAAAAATGCCTTACTAAATAGCAAGGCATTTTTGAAATTATCTTTTCGCAATAGCGAGATTAGAAAACTAGCGTTCTAAAACCCATTCTCCTTTACTGATCAAAGGTAGAGCGGCTTTATACTTTACTTCTTTAGTCTCACCATTCATAACGTTCTTAATCGTCACTTTATCGTTACGACCTATTTTAGGTTGGTCTCGAGTAATGGTCTCTGTAACTGCTGGACGTTGTCCTGCGTTACTAGCTCCAGCTCCTACGGCACGATTTTGTGCTGCACGTTGATCACTGTTAAGAATCTCGTCTTTTTGAGTAGTGGTTTTTTCTACTTTGCGTTGTTCTGCTTCTTGAATTGCAGCAGTATCGCGACTAGGTAAATCTCCTTTAAACATAAAGCTGATTACTTCTTTATTCACCTTATCTACCATTTTCTTGAAA
>JALZUY010000105.1 GCA_023301395.1 Nonlabens sp. | reverse complement strand
CGAGTGAGGCGTTTTAGCTGGTACGCTGTGACCTTTTGGTTTATGATTTAAGTTAGTGAAGTTATGGAATTTCGAATTGATTACAGCCTCGCAATAAGCCTTTAAAACGTCTTATTCGCTTTATGGTATGTTCTCGCCAGTTTCCTAGCGGCTAGCCCTAATTTGATAAGTACAAGAATACTTTAGCTCAAGAGGTTTTACACCTTTGCCGTTCCAGCCAATTGAGTAGGTTGGGAGACTTGTAATTTATAATTGCTATAGCTGGTTGATCGTTCGGGTTGTAATTGCAGTTCAAAGGTTTTAGACTCCTTAACAGCAATTATAAATTACAAAAGCGAAGACCTACGGCCGCAGGCAATTGGCTGGAACTAGTCTAAAACAGGAGTGAAATAACTAACCAACGCAAGAAAAACAGAGTATAAAAAAAGGGTCGCAATTTGCGACCCTTTTTAATAATATTAAGTTGAGAATTAGTTAACTCTAAAAGTAACTCTTCTTACTAATTGTCTTGCTTGCTCAGAACTTTTGTCTACTGATGCATCTTCTCCGTTACCGTTATGAGATAATCTAGAAGCTGCAATACCTGAAGCAACTAATACATCATTTACCATCTTAGCACGACGCTCTGATAAGTTTTTGTTGTAAGAAGGATTTCCTAGCTCGTCTGCATAACCTGTAAGAGTTGCAGTTGCAGTTGGGTGATCTTTCATGTAAGTTACAAGTGTATTAATTGAACTTAAAGAGTAAAGAGCAGGTTTAGTGCTGTTAAACTGGAAGTATACGTTTACGTAACCATCATTAATCAATTTCTTGATGATGTTTTTGTCAGCTGCAACAGTCGTAGTACCTGGCTTCATGTTAGCAAGGTCAGACTTAGAGGCATAACGACTATCAAGAGCACTTTCCATATCGTCTGGAATACTATTCTTGTTAAGATCAATTGCTCTACCTTTATTGTCAACTCTTACACCACTTTCAGTAGTGTTGTCTCTGTCTATATAGTTAGGGACTCCATCTTTGTCGTCATCAGCATATTCCTTAGCCATTTTATCCATGTTTGCAGTAAGGTCGTCTATTTCCTGTTCTACATCATAGTTATGCCAGTCAGAGTGAATACCGTTCTTACCTAAATAGATATTAAGACCTAAAGATGCGTTTACAACTAGACCGTCAAAACCTCTTGTGTTAGTTCTTCTTAATCCATCAAAAGAAATATCTTGTCTAACGTGACCTAAAACTGATAAATCAGCAAAAAGGGCAATTTTGTTAGATAACATTATTTGCGGAGTTATACCTGCTTGGAAATTTAACATTTTGTCATCAAAAGTTTCAACTGGCTCAACACCTTTAAAACTTGAAACTCCCATACCACCGTGTAATAAAAGACCAAGTCTTTCATCAAGTTTACTTAAGCCTATGATGTGACCTGCATTTAGAACACCTTCAAGAGTTACTCTATAGTATCTTGATTCAAAGTCGATACTTTCTTTATCAGAATTAAAACTGTTATAACCTAAATCAAGGTTAAAACCAAATTTATCATTAACCATATATCTTACACCAAGATCTGCTTGACCAAAAGATGGTGTATTGGTAAATGCTCCTGTACTCATAGGTCTCACTGGTTTTGTAACACCAACTCCTAAATCTATTGACCACTTATTGTAATCAGATTTGTTTTCTTCTGTATCAGCTTGTGAGAAACCTAAAAGGCTACATAAAGCGAATGATAACGTAATAATTTTTTTCATAAGATTTTTTCTTGCTTTCAACCTGCAAAGATATAATTATTCCATTAAACATACCTTTTTTGTGATTTTATTTTTGACTTTGTTAATTGTGCCTGTTTAAACTTATTTAGTGCTTAATTTTTACACTTAGATTTAAGCATGTTTATTAAAGCTCCTTAGAAGGATACTTAAATTAAGATTCTTATTATCTTTGGCTTTTGGTAATTTGATTAAATACTTTTGAGTAAAGTCCGGTATTTGAGTTGTTAATTTTCTTTATCTAAATACTATATGTCTCATAAAATTTTAATTACAGGAGCAGCCGGTTTTATAGGTAGTAATTTATGTGACCATTTTGTAAATAAAGGTTATGATGTAGTTGGTCTTGATAATCTGTCCACAGGGAGTTTAGATAATTTATCTCAATTATCGGAAAAGCAAAGCTTTCATTTTATTCAAGGAGATATAAGGGATTTAGAAACTTGTAACCTGGCAACTAAGGATGTAGACTTTGTTCTTCATCAGGCGGCCTTAGGTAGTGTTCCTAGATCTGTTAATGATCCTATTACAACAAATGATGTTAATGTAGGTGGTTTTTTGAACATGCTGGTTGCTTGTAAGGAAGCTGGTGTAAAGAAAATGGTTTATGCTGCTAGTTCTTCCACTTATGGAGATTCTCAAAATTTACCAAAAGTAGAAGATGTCATAGGGAAGCCTTTATCACCTTATGCTATAACTAAGTATGTTAATGAGTTATATGCAGATGTTTTTTATAAAGCCTACGGTTTCAATTCCATAGGTTTAAGATATTTCAATGTTTTTGGTCGTAGGCAAGATCCTAATGGTGCATATGCTGCTGTTATTCCTTTGTTTACAAAACAATTAATGAGTAAGAAATCTCCTGTAGTAAATGGTGATGGTACTTATTCAAGAGATTTTACATATATTGATAACGTTATTCAGGCAAATGAAAAGGCTATGTTAATAGATCATCCTGATGCAGTAAACACTGTTTTTAATATAGCATATGGAGATCGTACAGATTTGAATATGTTAATCGATTTGCTTAAAGAATCTTTGTCTAAATATGATTCAGAGATTTCTAAGTTGAAAACTACTTATGGATCGCTAAGAGTAGGTGATGTTCCTCATTCTTTAGCATCTATAGAAAAAGCTAAAAGGATATTGAATTATCAGCCATTATTTGACCTCAAAACAGGAATTGATGCTGCGGTAAAATGGTATTGGTTCAATTTGTAATTATTAATTTCGCTTTCGCGAAAGCGAAATAAATTATATTAAAGAAAATGAATAAAAAAATAACAATAATAGGTCTAGGATACGTGGGATTACCTCTTGCAAGGTTATTTGCTACAAAATACAATGTAATTGGTTTTGATATTAATACTTCTCGGGTAAAAGAATTAAATACTGGAATTGATAGTACATTAGAGGTCGATAATGATGTTCTTTTGAAAGTTTTGAAAACTTCTCAAAATGATGACAACGGTTTATACTGTACTACTGATGTTGCTGATATAGCAGATTCCCAAGTATTTATAGTTACTGTTCCTACACCAGTAGATAAAAATAATAGACCTATCCTTACACCACTTTATAAAGCTAGTGAAACCGTAGGAAGAGTGCTTAAAAAAGGAGATATAGTGGTTTATGAGTCTACTGTTTATCCTGGTGCTACAGAGGAAGAGTGCGTGCCTGTATTAGAGAAAATAAGTGGGCTTAAGTTTAATAAAGATTTTTATGTTGGATATTCTCCTGAACGTATTAATCCAGGAGATAAAAAGCACACTGTTGAAAAGATCCTTAAAGTTACTTCTGGAAGTACACCAGAAATAGGAAAGCAGGTAGATGCTCTATATAAGGAAGTTATTACAGCAGGAACCCATCTAGCCCCTACAATTAAGGTTGCTGAGGCAGCTAAGGTTATAGAAAACTCACAAAGAGATATTAATATTGCTTTTGTAAATGAACTAGCAAAGATTTTTAATAAACTAGAGATTAACACTTATGATGTTCTTGAAGCTGCCGGGACTAAGTGGAATTTCTTACCATTTACTCCAGGCTTGGTAGGTGGACATTGTATAGGTGTTGATCCATATTACCTTGCGCAAAAAGCACAGGAAGTTGGTTATCATCCAGAGATTATTCTAGCGGGAAGACGTATGAATGATAGTATGGGAAGTTATGTCGCTGGAGAGCTAGTTAAATTAATGCTTGCAAAGGATATAACTGTTAAGAATTCAAAAGCACTTGTTCTAGGTATTACATTTAAAGAAAACTGTCCAGACGTAAGGAATACTAGAGTTATAGATGTGGTTAATAACCTTAAAGAATTTGGTATAGACGTTACCATTTATGATCCACTCGCAAATCCTGATCAAGTTGAGCATGAATATGGAGTTAGAAATTTAGTAAAAATAGATGATAAAAAATATGATGCTATAGTTCTAGCAGTTTCTCACGATGAGTTTTATAAATTAGATTTAGACGCAATCTCATCAGAAAAAGTAGCTATTTACGACGTTAAAGGAATGCTGGGAGATAAGGCTGATAAAAGATTATAAAGATGAGTTATAAATATAATATTTGTTGTATCGGAGCTGGTTACGTTGGTGGGCCTACGATGACCATGATTGCTCATAAATGTCCTGATATTAAAGTTAATGTAGTGGATATCAATGCTGATCGAATAGCAGCGTGGAATGATGTCAATGTTGAAAATATTCCAATTTATGAACCTGGATTGTCTGATCTAGTAAGTCAAACTAGAGGTAAGAATTTATTTTTCTCTATTGACGTAGATAATGCTATTCAAGCTGCGGATATGATTTTTATATCTGTTAATACCCCAACGAAGACTTACGGTATTGGGAAAGGAATGGCTGCAGATTTGAAGTATATTGAGCTATGTGCAAGACAGATAGCTGCAGTAGCTACTACAGATAAAATAATTGTTGAAAAATCAACATTACCAGTGCGTACAGCAGAAGCCTTAAAAAACATACTTCATAATACTGGTAATGGTGTGCGATTTGATATACTTTCTAATCCAGAGTTTCTCGCAGAAGGAACTGCTGTGGATGACTTATTAAATCCTGATAGAGTTTTGATAGGTGGCGAGCAAACAGTTGATGGTATAAAGGCTCAAAAGACGTTAGTTGATATTTATGCAAATTGGGTTTCTAGAGATAACATACTTACCACTAATGTGTGGTCATCAGAATTATCTAAATTGACAGCAAATGCTTTTTTAGCGCAACGAGTTAGTAGTATAAATGCTATGTCTGAGCTGTGTGAAGTGACTGAAGCTGACGTTAATGAAGTGGCTAGGGCTATAGGAGCAGATTCTAGGATAGGTTCTAAGTTTTTAAAAGCATCTGTAGGTTTTGGTGGTTCTTGTTTCCAAAAAGATATTTTGAACCTAGTTTATATTGCCCAAACTTATGGACTGAATGAAGTTGCTGATTACTGGGAACAAGTCATAATAATGAATGATCACCAAAAACGTCGATTTGCAAAGAAAATAGTAGAAACGTTGTTTAATACTGTATCGGGTAAAAAAATAGCCGTTTTAGGATGGGCATTTAAAAAGGATACAAATGATACTAGAGAGTCTGCTGCAATTTATGTCGTTGATTATCTCTTAAGTGAACAAGCAGAAGTGGTAGTCTATGATCCTAAAGTTAGTTCTGAGAGGATTTATGCAGATTTAGAATATTTAAAAACCAGATCTGATGATGAAAATAGATCATTGGTATCTGTCGTAGAAGATCCAATGATTGCTTTTAAGGATTCTCATGCTGCTGTTGTTTTAACAGAATGGGATGAGTTTAAAACATATAATTGGAAAGAAGTATATGAGAATATGCTTAAACCGGCATTTCTTTTTGATGGACGTATGCTGTTAAATCATGACGAACTTGTGAATATAGGGTTTCAAACGTATACCATAGGTAAAGGCTGATAATCCAAAATAAAATATTAAAATAATTATACATAGTTGAATTAAACTATAAATTGAAAATTTTAAATTAATGAACATTCTTAGTTTAATCGGGCGTAAACATCTTCTTTTTGAGAAAGATATTGAGCAAAATGAAAATACATTATCTGAAAAAGTGACTTCAAGCTCTTTTCTAGTTCTTGGTGGCGCAGGTTCCATAGGTCAAGCTGTGGTTAAAGAAATTTTTAAGAGAAAGCCACAGAAATTACATGTAGTCGACATAAGTGAAAACAACCTTGTTGAACTTGTAAGAGATGTAAGAAGTTCTTTTGGGTACATAGAAGGGGATTTTCAAACTTTTGCACTTGATATAGGTAGTATAGAGTACGATGCATTCATAGGATTAGACGGGTCTTATGATTATGTTTTAAATTTAAGTGCTTTAAAACATGTGCGTAGTGAAAAAGATCCATTCACTTTAATGCGTATGATTGATGTGAATATTTTTAATACTTATAAATCAATACAACAATCTATTGATAAAGGAATTTCCAAATATTTTTGTGTTTCAACAGATAAGGCGGCAAATCCTGTAAACATGATGGGTGCTTCTAAAAGAATAATGGAAATGTTTATAATGAAGGCTAGTCAGGAATTGAATATTTCTACAGCTCGATTTGCAAACGTGGCTTTTTCTGATGGGTCGTTATTACATGGGTTTAATAAAAGAATTGAAAAACTTCAACCTATAGTAGCACCTACTGACGTTACGCGTTATTTCGTGGTTCCGCAAGAAGCTGGTGAATTATGTCTAATGTCTTGTTTGCTAGGTGAAAATAGAGATATTTTCTTTCCTAATTTAGATCATGGATTAGACCTTATATCATTTGCGGATATTGCTGTGAATTATTTAAAGCAGAAAGGATATGAACCATATTTATGTGAATCTGAACAAGAGGCTAGAGACCTCATGAATAAATTGCCACAAGAAGGAAAGTGGCCTTGTTATTTTACGGTTTCAGATACAACAGGCGAAAAAGCATATGAAGAATTTTATACTGCCAATGAAACTATTGACTTGAATCGGTTTGACAATCTAGGAATTATTAAAAATGATTACATAGAAAATGATGCCAAAATCGCACATTTTGAAACTGTAATAAATGAGATGAAAGACACCAGGAAGTGGCAAAAATCTCAAATCGTAGAATTGTTTAAACAAACCTTACCCAACTTCACTCACGAAGAAAAAGGTAAGTTTTTAGATAGCAAAATGTAAAATAATGAGTGATTATAATAATGTGATTCAGAAAGTAAGAGATCTGTTTCATGAACCTAAAGAATTTATACCGCTACACATTCCCCATTTTTCAGGGAATGAGAAAAAATATGTAATAGAGTGTATAGATTCAACATATGTTTCAAGTGTAGGTCAATTTGTTAATGACTTTGAGAAATCGATTGAAGAGTTAACTGGTGCAAAAAGATGTATTGTATGTGTAAATGGTACAAATGCAATTCATCTCGCAATGGTTGCAAGTGGTGTTAATGAAGGTGATGAGGTAATAACTCAACCATTAACCTTTATAGCGACTGTTAATGCAATATCTTATGCTCAAGCTATTCCTGTGTTTGTAGATGTAGATAAAGATACAATGGGGTTGTCTCCATCTTCATTAAAGAAATTCTTAAAAGAAGAAACAATTACTAGAGATGGTATGTGTTTTAATAAAACTTCTGGACGTAAGATTAGTGCTTGCTTACCTATGCATACCTTTGGTCATGCAGCTCGCATAGATGAGATAAAAGATATATGTGATGAATATCATATAACTTTAATTGAAGATGCTGCTGAGGCTATGGGAAGTACTTATAAAGGAAAGCACTTAGGTACTTTTGGATTGCTGGGAACCTTTAGTTTTAACGGAAATAAAACAATAACTACTGGAGGTGGTGGCGCAATTATCACTGATGATGAAACGCTCGCAGACAAGTTGAAGCATTTAAGTACACAAGCTAAAATCCCTCATAAATGGCGTTATGAACATGATCATGTTGGGTATAATTATAGAATGCCTAATATCAATGCTGCACTAGGTCTGGCACAGATTGAAAACATAGCTTATATCCTTAAGCAAAAAAGACAACTTGCTCACGCCTACAAAGACTTTTTTACATCTATAGGAATAGAGGTGTTTGAAGAGAGAGAAAATGAAAATTGTAATTACTGGTTAAATGCAATTATTTTAGAGAATCAAGAACAGCAGCAGCTTTTTTTAACAGAGCTTAATGAAGCAGGAGTTATGTGTAGACCCATATGGGAATTAATGACTGAAATGGTAATGTTTAAAGATT
>JALZUY010000104.1 GCA_023301395.1 Nonlabens sp. | reverse complement strand
CTGGAACAAATTCTTTTCAATCTTATAGGTAATTCATTAAAATATAATGATAAAGAGAATGTTGAAATAAAAATAGAAGCACATGAATCTAAAGATTATTATCATATAAGCGTCATTGACAATGGAATGGGTATTCCAGAAGATAAAAAAGAAACTATTTTTCAAATGTTCCAAACGCTTCATACCACTGACCGTAATGGTAAAAAAGGTAATGGAATAGGTTTAAGTACCGTTTTAAAATTAGTTGAAAAACTACATGGTTCTATAAAAGTAGAATCTGAACTAGGGAAAGGAACAGAATTCGTGATTACTCTATCAAAATAAAGTAGGTGATTCTTAGATAAGATATTATCTTTGACTAAGCCTAGAAATAAATGATATTTAAAAATCCAGCAATACTTTACGGACTCCTTTTTCTTTTAGTCCCTATCATTGTTCATCTATTTCAATTAAGACGTTTTACAAAAGTTGCTTTTACAAACGTTGCTTTTCTCAAACCACTTATTACCCAAACTCGTAAAAGTCGCCAGCTTAAAAAATGGTTGACCTTACTGGCTAGGATGGCAGCTATAGTATGTATTGTACTTGCTTTTACTCAACCTTTTGTACCAGGAAGCGATGTAGCTACTAGAGAAAAAGAAAGCGCAATTTATTTAGACAATTCTTATTCCATGCAAGCCACTGGATCTAAAGGAGAATTATATAAAACTGCTGTTACAGAGTTACTTGAGAAATTACCTAATGATCAAAAGATCAACCTTTTCACAAATGACAATACATTTAAAAATGTCACTAAAAAAGAAATAGCAAACGATCTACTTTCTACAACTTATAGCTCACAATCGTTATCATATGAGCAAATCCAACTTAAAGCAAACTCCTTATTAAACGATAAGGACAAGAGAAAAGAACTAATCATAATATCAGATTTTCAAAAAAATGAAGAGTTCTTTCCAGATACTATTGTAGGATTGAAAAGAGAACTTGTCATATTAGAATCTCAAGATGCAATTAATATAGCTATAGATACAGCATTTATAAGTGGACGCAATTCAAACTCGATTGAAATAAGTGTTGTGGTATCGAGTGATCAAGCTATTGAAAATCCAGTTACCATAAGTCTTGAGAATAACGGCATACTCGTTTCTAAAACAAGTACAGATTTAAGTGAAATGAGCAGTACAGCTGTATTTAACTTTAATGGAGAGGAATCACTTAATGGTCGTATTTATCTTGAAGACAATAGCCTACTATTTGATAATGAATTATTTATAAGCAGCAATAATGAACGTAAAATAAATATTCTTGCTGTAAATCAAGTAAATGGTGATTTTTTAAAGCGTATTTATACTGAAGATGAGTTTGATTTTACCGCTGTAAAAGCAAGAGATCTTAATTTCAATTTACTAAAAGATCAAAACTTGATTGTTCTTAACGAAGTAAAGAACATCTCAAGTAATCTTGCACAAGAGCTTAATACTTATCTAAGAAATGGTGGCTATCTTGTTGTTATTCCTTCATTAGAACAAAGTGGTTATGATGCTATAAACCAAGTTCAAAGTGCTGGTGATATTAATGAGAACGAAAAACGTATTACTGAAATCAATTTTAATCACCCGTTACTCAAAGGAGTATTTAATAAACGAGTTTCAAACTTTCAATATCCTAAGGTAAATGCCACTACAAATAGTATTACTGCATTAAATCCTGTACTTAAATATGAAGATGGGACCAGTTTCCTATATCAAAAAAGCAATTCATTCATATTTACAGCTCCTTTAAATGATAAGAATTCAAATTTCAAGAATTCGCCATTAATTGTTCCTGTTCTTTATAATATGGGTAAGAGTAGTTTACAAGTTGCCCAGTTATACTACAACACAGGAAAAAGTAATACAGTAGCGATACCAGTAGCTATTTCAAATGATGAAATCTTACAGCTTAATAATGATAACCAATCTCTTATACCACAACAAAGAGCATTTGACTCCTTTGTCTTAATAGAGGTTAATGATGAATTAAAAGAAGCTGGCAATTATCATGTCACTAAAAAAGAGGAACTCATCACAAAGTTGAGCTTCAATACAAATCGTGAGGAAAATGAACTATCTTATTTCACGAGTACTGAGTTAGGAAATAAGAACATCTCCTATTCTATTGAAGATTTAGTTTATAAATTAGGTGAAGAAGAAGGAATATTGAGTCTGTGGAAATATTTTGTAATGGGCGCTCTATTCTTTTTAATTTGCGAATTATTGATTTTAAAGTTTTTGAAATGATACTATTAAAGAACGTTACTATCGTTGATGCCGGCTCTAAGCTTCACTTAAAAAAAAGAGATCTTTTAATTAAAAATGGAAAGATTTCACAAATTGCTTCCAGTATTAAAAATGACGAAGCTAGACTGATTGAAAAAGAAAATTTACATATATCCATAGGCTGGTTTGATAGCAGTGTCAGTTTTGGAGAACCAGGATTTGAGGAAAGGCAAACTCTTAAAAACGGATTAGATACGGCTGCAAAAAGTGGCTTCTCAACAATCATGTTGAATCCTAATAATAAACCTAATCCACAGGATGAATCTGGAATCAACTACTTAAAAGGTAAAACAAATGGTAACGCCGTGACCGTTTTACCAGTAGGTAATTTCACCTTACAGCAAGAAGGGAATCATCTAGCAGAGTTGTATGATATGCAACAAGCTGGTGCGATATCGTTCTATGATTTCAAAAAATCTATAGGAAATACAAATCTTTTAAAAGTAGGTTTACAATATGTAAAATCGTTTGGTGGAATTATTCAATCCTATCCTCAAGATAATCACCTTGCTGGAAAAGGAATGGTAAATGAAGATGCAACAACCATACATTTAGGAATTAAAACTTCACCAGCAATCGCCGAAGAAGTTCAGATAGCACGTGATATTCAAGTAGCAGCATACACAGGTGCAAGGTTACACATCCCAACGATAACCACAGCAGCAAGTGCTCAACTCATAAGAGAAGCTAAAAAGAAATACTCAAATATCACCTGTAGTGTTTCCACAGATCACTTATTTTTAAATACTACAGCTCTTGAAGATTTCAACACACACTTTAAGATACAGCCAGCATTAAGAGGCCATAAACAATCTAGTGCTTTAATAATAGCACTTAAAAATGGTGTTATCGATACAGTCACTGCTGACCATATACCTCTTAACATTGAACACAAAGAAGTAGAGTTTGATCAAGCAAGTTATGGTAGCACTGGATTAGAAAGCGCATATGGAATAGTACAATCGCTTCTAGACACTGAGAAAACAATTGAAGTATTGACATCAGGCTATAAAGTTTTTGGGCTTGAAAAACCAGAAATTAAAGAAGACGAAATGGCTAATCTGAGTCTATTTGTTCCTAACGAAAAATACACTTTTGAAAAGAACAATATCATTTCTACTTCAAAGAACAGCTCTATTATTGGTAAAAAATTAAAAGGTCGCGCTTACGGAATCATCAACAATAAAAAAATAGTCTGGAATGGATAAAGAACCAGCTGGTAAAAAACTAGCAATACTTGGATATGCAAGTGCTATTTTAGTTTACTTACCATTAATGATATTCATAGCTGTCTTTGGAGTAGCTGTAATTCTTAATCATAATAAAGGAAATAAATTTGCTTCATTTCACTTAAGACAAATGTTTGGGATAGGACTCTTAACCATAGCAGCAAGTGTTTTCACAAACAGAATTGATGATTTCTGGATTGGATTAAGTGTACTTAGCCTTATGGTTTTACTAGCCTTATTAGGTTTAGTAAGTGCCTTACGTAATCAACAAGATGAGTTACCTTTCATTGGTAAATATTTTCAAAAATGGTTCAACTTTATTAAATAATGAACGCTCTTACAAATTTATCGCTACAGCACGTTACAAGACCTGCAAATAAAGAAAATGCTCCTTTGCTCCTATTGCTTCATGGCTACGGCAGTAATGAAGATGATTTATTTTCTTTTGCTCCCGAAATTTCAAATGATTTCTTCATAATATCTGCTCGTGCGCCTTATGATATGCAACCGCAAGGAGCAGCATGGTATGCTATTAATTTTGATGCTACTGG
>JALZUY010000103.1 GCA_023301395.1 Nonlabens sp. | reverse complement strand
ATTTCGACTATGGTTGGAGGACTTTATAAAAAAGGAGATATAAGACGAGACAAAGGATTCAGCATCTTTTATATTGGTATTAATTTAGGATCGTTATTAGCTACTTCAGTCATAGGTCTTGTTGTTGCAGAATGGGGCTGGCATGCAGGATTTGGACTTGCAGGTATAGCGATGTTATTAGGTCTATTGGTATATGTTTATGGTCAGAAATATATTAAACATGTAGGAAATAAACCAACTGTCGAGGAGAAAAAAAATGATGTATCATTGATTAAAATATTCTCTAATATTTTTAAGTCACCTTTACAATTAGTTATTTTAATTATTCTATTAGCATTATCTCTATATTCTGGATTCACTTTTGAAGGTGTTGATCATTGGGGTTATGGTGCTTTATTCATTTTTCTTTCATTAGTGGTAGGATTGCTTATGATGATTTTCAAAAGTTTAGAATCTCAAGAGTTAAAGGATCGTTTCTTGGTATTATTACTTTCTTTTTTACTAGTAATTGTTTTTTGGGGAGCTTTTGAACAGGCAGGTGGTCTAATGAGTGTATATACTGAAACAAAAACAGACAGGATGTTATTTGGATATTTGATCCCAACACCAATGTTTCAAGGATTAAATGCTGGATTTATAATCTTACTAGCAGTTTGGATAGCTAATATTTGGGCAAAACGAAAATTAAAAAACAAAGAAGCATCTTCTTTATTTAAAATGGCAACTGGTACTATAATTATGGGATTAGGTTTTGTTTTTATGATTCTTGCCGTAAGAGAATACGATGCTAATGGCAGTTCTGGGATGCAATGGCTAGTATTAGCCTATTTATTTCACACTATAGGCGAATTATGCTCTTCACCAGTATCTTTATCATTTGTAACAAAGTTAGCTCCTGTAAAGTACGCGTCTTTAATGATGGGATTATATTTTGCCGCAACAGGACTTGGAGGAAAAGTAGCTGGAGTTTTAGGAGAGAAATCAGAACACTTTGGAGAATATACAATCTTTACAGGGATTGTAATATTTACGGTAATATTTGGTCTTTTGGTAATAGCTTTATTAAAACCATTAAAGAGATTAACACATGGCGCTGAAGATAATGAAGTTGAAATGCATAATGATGAAACAGAAGGATTTGAATTAGCTGATAATTAAGAAACCATAAAAAAATATTATGAATACTGATATTGAAAATATGTTTAAGGACAAGGTAATGGGGCATCCAGCCGGTCTTTTTGTTTTGTTTTTCACAGAAATGTGGGAACGTTTTTCCTATTATGGAATGCGAGCACTTTTAGTTATGTTCTTTACTGCTTCCTTGATGGATGGTGGTTGGGGATGGCCAAAAGAGCATGCTTATGCTATTTTCGGAACTTATACTTCATTAGTTTATCTATCAACTTTACTAGGCGGATACTTTGCAGACAAAATAATCGGATATAGATACGCTGTTCTAGTAGGGGCATTATTAATGACTTTAGGTCATGCATCTATGGCAGTTGAAACTCCTTTCTTTATTTATTCTGGGTTGACTTTATTAGTTTTCGGTAGTGGGTTTTTCAAACCTAATATGACGTCCATTATATCAGAAATGTATAAAGGTAAAGAAGAGAAAAAAGATGGTGCTTACACAATATTTTATATGGGTGTAAATGCAGGTGCTTTTTTAGGAATTCTTCTTTGTGGATATATTGGAGAATCGCCAGATTGGGGATGGAGTTACGGTTTTGGACTAGCTGGTATTTTTATGCTATTTGGTTTGCTACAATTTTGGAAAGCGCAGGATATTTTTGGTAAGATTGGTCTCAAACCTGCAAAACCAGATAATGGAGAAGAATTTGTACTTGCTGAAGGTGAACCTAAACTAAATCCATTTACGGGATTAGAACTAGGCTTGATTGCTGTTGCAGCAATTTTAGGATTAGCTTGGATACTTAATGATCCAGTTGCTAAAATTTCTGAAGGCGCCTACAATTTATTCGATTTTGAATTATTTGGATATAGTGGATCTAACTGTATTATCATATTTGCGTTAATTATATTTATTGTTCTTCTTTTAATTAGAATACCTAAGTATGATAAAGTAACGAGAGACAGAATGCTAGCAGTAACATTCTTTGCTTTCATTACAATCTTTTTCTGGGCCATATTCGAGCAAGCTCCTAGCTCATTAACTATTTTTGCAAGAGACTATACGCAAAGAATTCTTGAAGGTAATTCTGCGATGATATTTAAAGTCGTTAACTCTCTTATGACGATTATACCCTTAGGAATTATCACATGGGTTCTTATTTCATTATTTAAAAAGACTTTTAAAAACTATGCGGTTTCTAATCTTGTGTTAGCAGCTAGTTTTGTCATAATCTGGGCGATTGCAATAGGTATGCTAGTAACACAATTTGGAAAAGATGTAACTGAAGTACCTGCATCGTGGTTTGGAGTATTAAACTCTTTATTTATCATTGCTATGGCTCCATTATTTTCTAAATGGTGGGAAAGTAAGTATAATCCAAATGCTAACATGAAATATGCCATAGGTATGGGATTATTAGGGTTAGGAATGGCTTGCGTTGCAATAGGCGCGTCTGACATACCTGTTGGTGCAAAAACAGCTTCAGTAAGTATGATTTGGTTAATTCTAGTATACTTCTTCCATACTATGGGAGAACTATGTATTTCACCTGTTGCCTTATCATACGTTAGTAAACTCGTTCCAGGAAGAATGATAGCTATGATGTTTGGTGTATGGTACCTAGCTGTTGCGATAGGAATGAAGTTAGCTGGTGTATTTGGTGAATCATCAGAAGCTATTGCAAAAACAGAAGGCCTAAGTTACTTCTTCTGGTTGTTAACAGCAGTAGCCGTTGGATTAGGAGTTTTATCCGCAGCACTTTATCCTTTAATAAAAAAATTAATGCACGGTGTGCGTTAATCTCATTCCCTTAATATTTTATAAAAAACGCACCATTTCGGTGCGTTTTTTGTTATATTGAATTATCAAAAGAAGGTTTTTATGAAATGGATGGTTGTACTCATATTATTTATAGGCTCGTTTACCACTGCTCAGGTGAAATGGATGACCATGAATGAAGCTCTAGAAGCACAAAAAAAAGAACCTAAAAAGATTCTACTTAAAGCATATACAAACACCTGTCCAAATTGTAAATGGATGGAAAAACATGCTTTTAGCAAACCTGAAATTGCAGCATTTATTAATGAGAATTATTATCCGGTGAAATTTGATGTAGAAGGAACTGAAACTATAAATTATAAAGGAGCTATTTATAGTAATCCTATGAAAGATAGATACAAGAATTCACAACATGAATTTGCTGGATTCATGCGCATTTTTGAATATCCTACACTTGTTTTCTTTGATGAAACTGGACGTATCATTAATCCAGTACCTGGAAAAATGGGGCCTAAAAAACTAGAAGTTTACATCACCATGCTAGCTGATGAAACTTATAAGTCCATCAACACAGGACCAAAATGGGCAAATTATCAATCCAACTTTAATTATCAATTACAAGACGAGACAAATTAATAGCACCTTCTTCATAAGTGCTTAAAAATGTAACACCTCGCTTTTCACAAGTTGCCTTCCATCGATTTACATAACTGCGATAGTTAGAACCGTCAGCGATTATAATTTGTGGCTGTAATGCGGTTATTACTTTGTCAAGATGTATTTGAGGTGAATGAGATAAAAGAACCATAGGGGCTTGAGTGTCTAACGGAACAATTCCAGATTCATCGATGATTAAAATCTCAGTAACACCAAATTTCACTTTGTTTTCTAAAGAATCCACATGAATAGATTTATCTCTATGAATAGTGGACGACTTTATGCGCTCAAGACTCGATTCAAATCTTGTAGAATCCATCACATGGAAATCAACTAACAAAGTCACCTCTTCATTATTACTCATGCTTATAACGCTTCCTACAGCTTGATGCATGAGAATAAACTGGTTCTCAACAGGTTTTAATTTTTTAAATGATTGAAAACCTATAAATGCTATAAGTGATACTAAGGCTATGTGAAAATTATAACCTGGTTTCTTTTGAAGAACACGTTCTCTTCTACTTTTACGCACAGTCCTATAAAAGAAAAGTGATATTCCTATTAGGAATATATAAATCAAAATCAACTCGACTTTATCTAAGTATACATTTTTAATGATAAACTGATTATAGGAACTGATCTCTTCTACTGCTTTTATAATCCAGTCCAGGCTTATATTAAGAATATTAACAATCCATCCAGCAGGAATTCCTACTAATAAAAAAACGAGCAATCCTATGGATAACCCAATGATTAATGGCAACACAGGAAGCAACAACATATTACCCAGTAAAAACAATCCAGGAAATTGATGAAAATAAAATAGACTTAAAGGCGCTACTCCTATTTGTGCAGCAAGAGTGACTGTAAAGATTTGCCAAAAATAATCTACCACTTTCCATCGTGATCTTTTAATCAGGTTATAAATAATAGGCTGCATTAATATAATTGCAAGTACAGCGGTATAACTCAATTGAAAACCAACATGGAATAAGAGTTTAGGATTTATCAATAACAATACAAAAGCAGATAATGCCAAACTATGAAAGATAGACGTCTTACGTTTCACATTCATTCCTATAGCTATAAAAGAGAACATGGTAACTGCTCTTAAAATAGACGGAGACATTCCAGTGAGTAGTGCAAATATCCACAGTAATACAATAATAACGGCACTTTGAATCCAGTTGCCATATTTCAACCGTTTCATCCAATTAGTCAATCGGCTTAAAATCAATAAAATGATTCCCACATGCAGTCCGCTTAATGCCAAAATATGAATAACACCAGCATTTCTAAAACTTTGTGTAACCGCAGCATCTACATTATTACGTTGTCCTAATATTAGCGCCTGAATCATACCTAACGGTCGCTCTTTCAGACCAGAATTTTCTAAAGTCATCATGAGTCCATCTCTCAAATTTATGATCCATGATTTTTCATTAACCGTAATCACTGATAAGATTTGATCGTCATCTACATAAATTTGACCATAAACATCAATCGACTCAAGATACTCTTTGTAATTAAAATCACCTGGATTACGCTCATCACTTGCGCTACTGATATCATCATATACCGTTAATTCATCACCTAGTTGATAAGAGACACTATCTGCTTTTTTAAAAAGAATTAAAGCTTTTCCTTTTACCGCTTCATTGCCCAGCTGAGAAATCTCTGCATAGAATCGGTCATTATAAGCATTGGGATGAAGTTGATCTGTAAGCTTAAAAGTTACTACTTGCTCTTGACCAGTAATTACATAATTGATATAATGAGAATCGTGATAAGCAGGGTTTTTACTAGACAAATTAAGATTACCTAAAACAACAAAAAACACTAACACTGCTAGACTGAAAAATAATTTTAGAACTTTATTTCTTCTACTAAAAGTTACAAGGCTACACGTTATAAGTAATGAAATAAATAAAACCCATAAAACAGATTCTATTTCGACATCTATGTAATAGGCCATAATCACGCCTATGATATATGCTATTAGTAATCGATAAATAGGATAACCTAACCACTTCATGTGGTCAAGTTAGTTAATTAAATTAACTACTTCAACCTTCCCGCACTCAGGTATGCATTGAGCCAGTAGCCTTCATTCATAGTAGATACCATCACACCACGAGAAGAACTGGCGTGTACAAAACTGATTTCGGAAGGAGTTATTTTAACCACTAATCCTACGTGATTTACTTTTCTCTTATTTTTACCTGTAGCAAAAAAAAGTAAATCTCCTTGTTGCACTTTTTTAAAATTGATAGGTCTTGAAGCATCATATAAACTAGCACTAGTGCGAGGCACATTCTTGCCTGCTTCTTTAAATGAAACATGAATCAAACCACTGCAATCCATCCCTTTACGTGTAGATCCACCATATTTGTATCGGGTTCCTTTATAACTCAAGGCGTTTTTAACAACATCTTTTACCAGTGGTGTTGCTGCGGCTTTTTCATCTCTTAACGATGTAGAGTTAGAGGAACTAACTGCTGGCTTTTTAGTACTACGCTTTACTTTTGTTACTCTAGTCTTAGAGCGTTTTGCAGCCTGCTTTTTTGTGGTGGCAACTCTTGGTTTTGAGCTTCCACAGGAAACGGTTCCCACTAGCAAAATGCAAGAAAAAAAGGCTATGAATATTCTTGATACTAGAGTTTTGGAAATACGCTTTCGCGAAAGCGTGTTCAAAATAATCATACTACTTCAATGAGTTTTTAATAATTAAAGAAGCTACTTTATCGCTTGCTCCTACTCCACCTAAACGTTTCTCGAGCTCATAATAGTCTGCAAAAATACGGTTGCGTTGTGTAGGATTAAGAATCAAATCGAGTTCTTTTTTAAGGTTAGTAGCATTAAAATCGGCCTGAATTAATTCAGTTACCACCATCTTATCCATGATGAGATTAACGAGCGAAATATAATCGAGTTTGATAATCATTTTTGCAATGCGATAGGATATCGAGCTGCCTTTATAACAAACCACTTGAGGTATTTTAAACAGCGCTGTCTCTAGTGTCGCAGTACCTGACGTGACAATTGCCGCATGACATAGACTTAAAATATCATAAGTGCGATTCATTACTAAGGTTACATTACCTTTTAAGAACGCTTTGTAAAAACTATGATCTTGACCAGGTGAGCCAGCGATTAAAAATTGGTGATCGGGATATTGTTCCACCATTTGCAGCATGATACCTAGCATTTTACTTATTTCCTGTTTGCGACTACCAGGAAGTAATGCAATAAGCGGTCGGTCATCTAACTGGTATTCCTTTAAAAACTCCTCATGATTTACTTGTTCATGCTGTTTGATGGCATCAATAATAGGATGACCTACAAAGTGAACTGGATAATTGTGTTTTTGCTCATAAAAATCCTTCACAAATGGAAGAATCACATACATGTGATTGATATTTTCTTTTATAGCTTTTACACGTCCTTCTCGAGATGCCCATACCTGCGGACTGATGTAGTAATGGGTATTAAATCCTTGAGGTTTTGCCCATTTTGCAATACGTAAATTGAATCCAGAGTAGTCCATAAAAATGAGAG
>JALZUY010000102.1 GCA_023301395.1 Nonlabens sp. | reverse complement strand
TTGCCCTGCGCTAAGCGGTTCGCCGTTCTTACACATCTTAACACATGAACCAAACGGGCACAAGAAGGACCGAACCAACGGCACACACGAGAAACAAAAATCGGCCACGATAAGAAATAAATAAAGCGATTAATAGAAGAATAAACCAAGCTCCTAAAGCTGACCATGCATATACATGCTCAGAATAGAAAAACAGCAAACCTATTCCTATGATGAGCGGTATAAAGAAAACGAGTTTTGCAATGAGTTTTTTATTTAAAAAACGTTTAGGATGTTTTTCAAATATACTTTGTTCTATAGATGGCAATTGGTTAGAAAGCAGTTGTTCATTAGTCATACTATACATACTATAAATAAGTCTAAAAGAATATAGAATTGTTACAGTTTAAGGTTGGTTATTTCTAAATTAAAAAACTTCTAGCAATCAGACAATCCTACACTAACTGCAAGTCCACCTTCACTAGTTTCTTTATACTTGGTATTCATATCTTGTGCGGTTTGCCACATAGTCTCTATAACTTTATCTAGTGGTACTTTAGCATTTGCCGCATCAGCATCGAGTGCCATTTCACAAGCGTTAATAGCTTTTATAGCACCCATAGCGTTTCTTTCAATACAAGGGATTTGAACTAATCCGCCTATAGGGTCACAAGTCATTCCTAGATGGTGCTCCATAGCGATTTCACTTGCCATGAGTACTTGTGCTGGTGTTCCTCCCATTAATTCAGTAAGCGCTCCTGCTGCCATGGCGCTGCTTACTCCTATCTCTGCTTGACAGCCACCCATTGCAGCACTTATCGTTGCTCCTTTTTTAAATAAAGATCCTATTGCTCCAGCAACTAGTAAATACTTCTTTATATCTTCAAAACTAGCATCGTGATTTTCTATCACCATGTAATACATCATCACTGCAGGAATAACTCCAGCACTACCATTTGTAGGTGCTGTAACTACTCTACCTAGTGATGCGTTTACTTCATTTACAGCTAGTGCAAAACAAGAAACCCATTTTAAAATCTCACGGAATTTCACTTCAGTTGCTCTTATGGAACTAATCCATTCATACTTGTTAGTATACTCAGCTCCTTTTTTAAGTTTGAGATGTGTGTCATAAGCACGACGTCTCACGTTCAATCCTCCAGGAAGTGTTCCCTCAGTATGACAACCTATGTACATGGAATCAAGCATGACATCCCAGATCTCTGTAAATCTTTTATCGATTTCTTCGTCTGTATGTAAATATCGCTCGTTTTCAAGAACAATATCTGATACGTTGCGTCCTTCTCTATCACAATAATCTTGAAGATCTTGTGCCTTTTCTATTGGTCTTGGAAAACATTCAAAGTCAAGTCTTTTTTGATTGGCACGTTTGCGTTCTTCTTGAATCACAAAACCACCACCAATGGAATAATACTTCTCTGACACTGTCTTACCATTATCAAGAATAGCTTTAAACCGCATACCGTTAGGGTGATATGGTAAAAATTTCTTGTGAAAATGTATATGAGCTGCTGGATCAAAATCGATGAGATAAACACCATCAATTTGTAATTTTTTTTGTTCTTTAAGATAAGCAACTTCGTCAGGTATTTGTTCAATATCGCAAGTTTCAGGATCTGCATCTAGTAACCCCATAATAACTGCGATGTCTGTCGCATGACCTATTCCAGTAAGTGACAATGAGCCGTAGAGATCTACTTCTATGGCCTTAACCAGTCCTATCTTATTAGAATCCTTTAATTTTTGTATAAATCGACTAGCGGCGCGCCATGGTCCAAGTGTATGAGAACTAGATGGCCCAACACCTATTTTAAGCATATCAAAAACACTTATCGATTCTATCTTTTTTGCTGTTTCTATCATAATTCAGAACGTTGCTATTTTAGTAGTACTACAACGTTAATACTGGAGTCAAATATAGTAGATATTGTTGTTTTAAAAATTAATATTATTTGTGCTTTCAACCTTTCCGACCAAATTTCCATAAACTCCAATTTGCCCACCTTTCCTCATCTGAGGAAAGGTGCTTTTATATTCTAACTTACCAAAAGCTCCTCACCGTAGAAAAGGCGAGGACAGATGATTCTTCGCTTGACTAAGTAGCATCAAGAGTAGTTGAGGCGATTGGTTTTTATAACTGTTATCCGTGTGTCAAACCCTTTTGATATTCAGCAAGCTGAATTATCTGTTTCACATTGGATTGTAGACCAATACAATAAGGACTATTAAAGGATACGCTTTCGCGAAAGCGTAATTATTACTGCTCCATAAATGACATTATTACAACAAAAATGACATCATGTCACTATAGATGTCATGGCACAAACATTGACTTATGGATTGTGTAAAAAAATTGAATACAAAAATTAAAATACAATTATAATGAGTAAAATTATCGGAATAGACTTAGGGACGACAAACAGCTGTGTTTCTGTAATGGAAGGAAGCGAGCCTGTAGTAATTCCTAATGCTGAAGGAAAACGTACAACTCCATCTGTAATCGCCTTTGTTGAAGGTGGTGAGATTAAAGTTGGTGATCCTGCAAAAAGACAAGCAGTAACTAATCCTACAAAAACGGTTGCTTCTATCAAGCGTTTTATGGGTAACAGATTTAGCGAGGTTTCTAAAGAAGCTGGTCGTGTACCTTACAAGGTAGTAAAAGGGGATAACGATACTCCACGTGTGGATATCGATGGTCGTCTTTACACGCCACAAGAATTAAGTGCTATGATTCTTCAAAAAATGAAGAAAACTGCCGAAGATTATTTAGGACATGAAGTAACTGGAGCTGTAATTACTGTTCCTGCATACTTTAACGATTCTCAACGCCAGGCGACTAAAGAAGCTGGTGAGATCGCAGGTCTTAAAGTAGAACGTATCATTAATGAGCCTACTGCTGCGGCACTAGCTTATGGTATGGATAAGAAGGATACTGATCAGAAGATTGTGGTATTTGACTTTGGTGGTGGAACGCATGATGTTTCTATCCTTGAGTTAGGTGACGGAGTTTTTGAAGTATTATCTACTGATGGTGATACACACTTAGGTGGTGATGACGTGGATCAAAAGATCATCGACTGGTTAGCTGACGAATTCATGTCTGCTGAAGCTATCGATTTACGTAAAGACCCTATGGCTTTACAACGTTTGAAAGAAGCTGCTGAGAAAGCAAAAATTGAGCTTTCTTCAAGTGCACAAACTGAGATTAACTTACCATATGTAACGGCTACTGCTAGTGGACCTAAGCATCTTGTAAAAACACTTACAAAGTCTGCATTTGAGAAATTAATCAATGACCTAGTAAAAAGAACTATCGAGCCATGTCAGACTGCATTGAAAAATGCAGGTCTTTCTACAGGTGATATCGACGAGGTAATCCTTGTAGGTGGTTCTACTCGTATTCCTGCGGTACAGGAAGCGGTTGAGAAGTTCTTTGGTAAAACTCCATCAAAAGGTGTGAATCCTGATGAAGTTGTTGCTGTAGGTGCTGCTATTCAAGGTGGTGTTTTAACAGGTGATGTAAAAGATGTTCTTTTACTAGATGTTACTCCACTTTCTTTAGGTATTGAAACTATGGGTGGTGTAATGACTAAGTTAATTGAGTCTAACACAACGATCCCTACTAAAAAGTCACAAGTATTCTCTACGGCTGCGGATAATCAACCAAGTGTTGAAATTCATGTAATCCAAGGTGAACGCGCAATGGCACCAGATAATAAAACGATTGGTCGTTTCCATTTATCTGACATTCCACCAGCAAGAAGAGGTACACCACAAATTGAAGTAACTTTTGATATTGATGCTAACGGTATCATTAAAGTAAGTGCTGAGGATAAAGCGACTGGAAAGAAACAAGATATCCGTATAGAAGCTTCTTCTGGTTTAAGCGAGGAAGAAATCGAACAAATGAAGCAGGATGCTGCTGCAAATGCTGATGCTGATGCAAAAGCAAAAGAAACTGCAGACAAGTTGAACGCGGCAGATCAAATGATTTTCCAAACTGAATCTCAGTTAGAAGAATTTGGTGATAAGTTACCAGCTGACAAGAAAGCACCTATCGAAGAAGCGCTTAATGAATTGAAAGCAGCTTATGAAACTAGAGATATCGCGGTTATCGATCCTGCACTAGAAAAACTAAACACAGTTTGGACAGGTGCAAGTGAAGAAATGTACAAAGCTCAAGCTGAAGGTGGACAACCTGAAGCAGACGCTGGCACTGATACTGCTGATGACACAAGTGATGTGGAAGATGTAGATTTTGAAGAAGTGAAGTAATCCGAATGAGCAGTTTGTAATGACAGCAAACTCTTTGATTATAAAAATCCCTGAACCTGTAGGTTCAGGGATTTTTTGCTTTACACAAAATTTGATTTGTGTATTTATCGCAATAAATAATGTCCAAATTATTAAAAACAGATATTTATACTCATATATAAATATTTTTTAACAATACATTTGGCTTTCTATTATAAGATTCCATAATAGCTGAAAATCACCTAACTTATTTTCAGCTATATACTATTAATTTCTTTATACAGCTGTAAGACTGAGCCAAACAAAACACTAGTGAATTCACCTGTAGAAATTCTAGATAATGATGATAATGATGGTTTATCATATGAATCGGATAAACCAATCTTCAGTTTTTCATTTACGGGATGTAATCGCATAGGTAGAATTGCACAATCAAGCGATAATCCTTCTACAGCAAACAAATTTGCCATGCAACGCATTTTTAAAGAACTTACTGATGAAGAATATCAACCAGAACTGTTCTTCTTTTTAGGAGATCTCGTACTTGCAGAAACTAATACAACAAACCTTAAAACTCAATTAGGTGCGTGGAATGAGATTTATAAAGAATAATTTCTAAATTGCATAGCTATTAAAACCGAGATGAATTTCTCGGTTTTTTTATGTTTGATAATTACGCTTTCGCGGAAGCGTATCAACAACACACTATCCCTATCTTTGCAACCCAATAAGCACCCATGGATAATAACGACATTTTAAGACGCTTGCGATACACTCTCAATTTGAGTGATGATTCCATGATTGATACTTATGCAAAAGGTGGCGCACCAGTAACTCGTGCTGAGGTAAGCGACTGGCTCAAAAAGGAGGAAGATGAAGACTTTAAAGAAGTGGTAGATGTGAATCTAGCGACATTCTTAAATGGAGTTATAGTAAATTATAGAGGGAAACAAGATGGTGTCACTCCTGAAGCCGAAATGGAACTGGATAACAATACCATTCTACGCAAACTTAAAATCGCATTCAATTTCAAATCTGATGAGTTGATTTATATATGGAAAAAAGCTGATGTCGAAATTAGTGAAACAGAACTCAGTGCATTCTTCCGCAAGAAAACACATGCTAAGTACAAATATCTCAATGATCAATACTTACGTAAATTCTTGAAAGGTTTCCAAGTACAACGTAAAACACAACGTGAGAAAGAAGAAAGAAGGAATTCTTTTAAAAAGTAATTAAATTAAAGAATCCTCTTCAATTTTTATGAAGAAGATTCTTTTTTTTTGGTAAAGTAATTGCTAAAAAATGATCAAGATACTAGAGAGAACATTCTAAATATTCTACATCATTATTGTTCTGATTATTTTGTTCTCCACCTGAGTTATATTTCACTGTTGCTTTTAAAGGCTGTACCGAATTACTGTTAGAAGGACAGTTATAAGTTGCGTTAAGCCCTATACTACTTTGACTAATACCATTAAATACTGAACTACCTAAATAAACAAATTTATGAAGTGCTGGATGCGATCCATCATAGCTCCAATTACTGTTATTTACAGCAACACCATCTACAATAGTTAATGTGTTATCATAGTTAAAACTAAAATTTGATGACTTTACAATTCTTAGTTCTATAGGAGTTCCGTTAGAATCACCACCAATATTTTCAATTTGTGTAACAACACTGAAGTTTGACGAGTTACCGCTATTAAAGATATTTTCAGAGACTATAAGTTCTGGAGTGAAATCAGGTAAAGCTGCTGCGTTACATGTGATGATATCAATATCACTATCATTTAAAGTATTGATTTGTCCACCAGAATATGATTTAAGAACTGCCTCTACAATTGTATCTCCTTTTCCTAAACAAGTTAATACAGCATTAAACCCAATAAAATGAGCGCTTCCTGCTGGAAAAACACCATTATTACCTACATAAGAATAGTAATAATAAGAACTTGATTCATAAATTTGATTCCAGTTGTTATTTGCTACTGTTTGCCCGTTAGAGGACGTAAGATTTTGATCAAAGCTTACAACTAGTCCAGGCTCCTTTTTGATAAGAAGTACTATGTCTTGTCCGTTAGGGTCATTATTTACGTTATTATATTCGGCTATTAAGACATTGAAATCTACAACTTCACTACCAATAACGGTTGAATTAGAAACAAATACTGTTGGTCCATAATCAGGTATTGTACCATTAGGTTTGCCTTTTTTTGAATTATTTTCTGATATCATATTATCGTCACTAGAGCATGAAAAGGTTAAAAGAGCTAAAAATATTATGCTGATTCCGTGAATTAAATTTTTATTCATCATGTGGTTATTTAAGTAATGCTTACTCTATGTTTTAAGTCGATTTTCGGCTCATTTCGACGTTTCAAGAGCAATTTATAATAAGTGACACATTCAAACTATTGTGTTTACATAAGCGCTAGCAAGTATTTCATAACTGATAAATTTGCCTTATAAGATAAAAAAACCTCTTGAAGTGATTCAAGAGGTTTTGTGTTACTAATAAAGAATTAAAGAGTTTATTCTTCCCGACTTTTCTTTTTATAAATCTTCCTATCTTTTATATAAGCTGGTATGGCTAGTAAAATTATAATCCCTAAGGATACTCCAATGAATTTATAAGATAACACTTGATCACCACTGGCATAACTATGTAAACCTGATAAGTAGAAATTTACTCCAAAATAAGTCATCAATATCGAGTAAAACGCTAGAATAGACCAAAGGTTAAAAGTAAAACGGCTTTTCAATCCAGGAACTAAACGCAAGTGCAATACAAATGCATAAATAAAAATACTGATCAACGCCCAAGTCTCTTTAGGATCCCAGCCCCAGTAGCGTCCCCAACTTTCGTTTGCCCACATTCCACCTAAAAAATTACCAATGGTAAGCATGATTAATCCTATAGTTAAAGCTACTTCATTAATATAAGTAAGCTCTTTAATGTTGAGGTCCATACGTTTCTTGTTTTCTTTAGTAGAAAAAATCATAAGAATTAAAGTAATCAAACCTAGGATCATTCCTAATGCAAACGGTCCGTAGCTACCTACTATAACAGCAACGTGAATCATTAACCAGTAACTATCCAGTACCGGTTGCAAGTTTGCAATATCTGGATCTAACCAGTTCAAGTGTGCTACCCATAAAACGATTCCTACTACAAATGCAGCAGCAGCCATAGTCATTTCACTCTTACGACCTAATAGAATACCAAATAACATTACAGCCCAAGCAACATAAATCAACGATTCATAAGCATCTGACCATGGAGCGTGACCACTGATATACCATCGTGCAGCAAGTCCAGCAATATGAGCTATAAACAATATAATAATCACTACTTTATGGAACTGAATCGCATAACGCAATTCTTTCAAAGGTTTAGTCATCAAAATCTCAGCAACAAGTAAAATGATAAGAAAAACACCAAACCAGGCATACCACATATAAAGGTTTCTAAACACGTCATACTTGTTATAGAAAACCTCGGCCTTAATTTTATTCTCACTAGGCATTACTTCACCACCATAAGAGTGCTGGAAACGATTTAAGCTTGCAAGTACTTTATTAGCCTCAGTATAGTCACCTATTGATTTACCGTATCTTAAAGTCTGTAAATAGGCAGGAATGAACTGTTTAGTAATAACAGAATCTGTTCCTTTAAAACCTGCTGTATTAAGTTCTGGATAAGAATACCATTTATTACCAGGATCATTAGGTTTAGGAAAGATCCTAATCATAGAACTAGAAACCACTTGATCCAGTAATCCTAGGTTATTATTCACATCTATAAATCCTTTTTGAAAGGCATTCTTAACATCGGCTTGATTAGCTTCATCTAGATATGGATTTAGTTTGTTACCCATATACTCACCTTCATCAGAAATAAAGAATTCCATTCCTGCAGCATATTTTCTAGAGCGATCAATCCCTAAGACATCTCTTATGGAATCATTTCCTCTTTTAAGACGTATCAATGGAACTTCATACCATAGTTTACCAAACTGCATCATACTCAACAAGGTTTGTTCAGGTGATAATCGCACCACGCTATCTCCTACTCGAGCTTCATAATAATCACGTTCAGACACTTTACGCAATAATTCAGACGCTAGCGTGCTCGCCGGTTTCATACGTCCATTATCCTGTATAACGACATGACCAAATTTAGCAGCTTCTTCCTGTGGAATCATATTTGCAACTATGATACTGTCTAGTTTACTTACAGGATTGAGAATTACTTTAGTTTTTAAAGTTGTTGTAACTACTTCTTGATGCTCACCTGGTGCATGATCGTGACCTTCATGACCATCTTGAGCAAATGCTATTGAACTCATAAAGAGAACTAGTATAGTAGTAAGCATTTTGGCCTTACGCTTCTCAACACGCCTTATCAATCTTCCTAATTCACCAAAACGGGTATTAGGATCAAACAATAAAGCTAGTAATCCTAGGTATAATAAATAATAACCTGCATAAGTCACTGTTTTACCCCAGAAATCATGATTTACAGAAAGGTGTGTTCCTTTCTCATCTACCGTATCAAATCCAGCTTGAAAAAAACGGTAACCTTCCTTATCAAGTACGTTATTCATAAATATACGTTCGGCAGTACTTCCTGTACTATCTATAACGGTTACTTTACTTTCAAAAGACACATAAGACTTCTCAGTTCCTGGATGCTTTGCGGCAATGAAATCGTCTAGTTTAATAGCAAATGGTAACTCACGCATAATGGAACCGTACTTAATGTAAAACTTTAACCCATCTATTTCAACAGTAGCATAATCAGATATAATACCTTTTCCACCTAGTATCTCAACTTGTTCACTTTTACTACCAGCAGTTACCGTAGCTTTAAGTCCATATGCTTTTGCTTTTGTAGGTTCTGGAGATTTAATAATACCTACATCACCAGCCATTATAGGATCAGGAATCACAAACTGCATATTACCTATCGTATATAAAGAACGTAAGTTTAAAGGCTGTATACTATCTTTAAAAACATCGCCTTTCATTTGATCAGCCATGCGCATAAACTCACCTTCAAAAGGAGTTTGAATCGTATAACCATTCCAGTTCTCTACAATGTTAATTACATCTTCGGCAGCGGCGGCTTCTGGATCTAGATTCACCCCAAAAAGCGTATTATGAATCAGTGCCTTCTCACCATCTTTTAATAAATGATCGTGGCGTGTTCCTTGACCAGCCTCAACAATCTTAATAAAACGACCACTTCCATTCTCATTAGGAATCAATCCTTCTACAGCGTCATAGATTAAGGTATCTATTTTTATAGAAACATTCTTATCATAAAATTTATCATTGAAGGAATAGTCATAATCATAAGGTGTAATAAGCATCTCATCCTTGAGCTCACG